>VBAQ01000043.1 GCA_005883765.1 Bacteroidota bacterium | reverse complement strand
AATCCCTTGGCAGGCCTCTATACCTGGAATTTTACGCGATATAATGGAGATACAACTGTTGCGCCAAACGGCAGTTCTTTCACAGGTGCCACTGCGTCTCCGGTACCAACAGGTCCGACAACTTTGATTTTGCCTGACAGTTATTTGCAAACATTTGTAGATGCCTCAGCAGGTGTTCAGCTAGATTTTACAAATAACAATGGAGTATTTAGCAATTTTACCGTAAAGTTTGATGCAAATACGACAGCAGGGCTAGCCGCGGGCGGTTTTACCATTGCTACAGCCCCTATACTCTTGAGCTATCAAATCTCAGGTACTGCTGCCAATCATTATGCGGGGACAACCTTCCGTTATTATTTTGTGTTGATCAATAGTTCGGGTGGTACTAGAACTCTAGTAGATAAAATTGTTAAGCAATAATTGCATTCTCGAAATAGAAACTGCCTCTAACAGAGGCAGTTTCTATTTGATGTAACCCGCGCTATTATAACTTACCTATTTTTGGACTTTCTATTTAGACATAATATTAAATACATTCTCGCTATGAAACTGACGTTTTTGGGGGTTTCAACTTTGCTTGCGGTAACGAATATTTTCGGACAGGTCTCCGCTCCATCAATAGAAACTGCATTTCACAATTATTTGCAGGCCGAAAGTGGTCATGTGTATACAGGAAGCGCCTTGCCTGTTTTCTTAGTTAAAGAGGATACAAAAGGCAATCGTTACCTGTATGAAAAATGGGTGAGTGGCTCGGTTTTGGGTGTTGACGGAGTTCTCTACAATTCTTCTAAATATTTGTTCAACTATGATAAAATTGCGCAGAAGCTATTCATGTTGTTAGACAGTAATAGAGTTTTGGAACTAAACAGCGGAGACATAGCGGGATTTACTTTGCATGATGACACTAGCCAATATCATTTCGAGCGACTTAAAAATTCTACGGATCTTAATTTTTATCAGCCTGTGTATAAAGATGAAAAAGGATATTCGTTATATAAACTTTTATTTACAAAATTAAAAAAAGCTGATTACCAAACGAACGGAATTATTGAATCAGGAAATAAATATGACCAATACATTGATGAAGAACAATATTTTATTTTATCTCCAAAGCATGAGCTAAGTAAAATAAATTTGAAGAAGAAAAATATTGAAAAAGTACTCGGGAACGAATCATCAGGAGTTGAATCATTTTTTGCGCAACATAACAAAGATAAGCTCGATGAAGATTTTGTAAAACACCTGCTTCAGTTTCTTAACTCCAAATTATAGTTTATAAATATTGTTTTGTGATACGAGCCCTCCTCAAACAATAAATGCCTGCTGAAGTTCTCGTTTTATTTTTAAGAGTAGCTGGATTTTGTTCATATTTTTGTTTCCTAAATCAAAAAAATGGCCGATCAACCGCAACAGCCCCCACAGCTTAACATTGAGATATCCGAAGAAGTGGCAGAAGGTCATTACGCTAACCTGGCAATTATTACCCATTCACATTCCGAGTTCGTGATCGATTTTGTAAATGTGATGCCGGGTACTCCGAAAAGTAAAGTGAAATCCCGCATAATCCTCACTCCCCAGCACGCCAAACGTTTAATGAAAGCCCTTACTGAAAATATTGGAAGGTATGAAGCGGTTAATGGACCCATCAAGGACATTGAGGAGGTGCAGATACCTTTTAATTTTGGCGGACCACCTGCACAGGCATAAACCCCCTGTCCCCTAAAGGGGGAACTTAGGTTGTAGATTCTCTTTTTCAGCTGAATAAAAACCGGAGAGCTTATTGATCACACCCTCGATCAGTGCGTCTGGACAGGATGCACCACTTGTCAGGAGAATTTTTACGATGTCTTTTTCCGGAAGATAATTGGTACTCAATATTTCCTTTCTTGCCTGAAGATCATAATGCAATATTTCTTTAGAAGATAGAATTTCGTGCTCGCTGCGGATGAAATAGGTTGGTAATTTTTGCTCACATAATTCAACCAGATGAGAGGTATTTGATGAATTATAACCACCGACAACGATGGCCAGGTCAGCCTCTGTTTGCAGCATACTTATCACGGCGGTTTGATTGTCGTTTGTTGCATAACAAAGGGTATCGCGTGTATCTGCAAAATGGTCTTCAATATTTTTTTCCGTTAAATTATACTTAGTTATCATCGCCTGTTTCAGGTAGTCGGCAATGGCCTGTGTATCGCTGGCTAGCATGGTAGTTTGGTTTACTACTCCAATTCTTTGCAAGTCATCTGTCACATCAAAATCTTCTGAATACTGACCTTTGAATTCCTCATAAAAATCAGATGCGTGTTTTTCGCCCGTAATGTATTTTGCCAATTCCTTTGCCTGTGCCATATCTTTCACGATCACTGCTGGAGAATTGGCTGATGCATGTGAGAATGTAGCTCTCGTTTCTTCATGCCTCGGCTTACCATGAATGACAACGGTATAGTTCTGCCCGGCGATCGCTGCAGAGCGGTTCCAAACTTTTTCTACAAAAGGACAGGTAGTGTTGTATTTTTCAGTTTGGACGCCGATGGAATTTAGTTTTCTTTCGATTTCAAGGGTTGTTCCAAATGCAGGAATAAGAACAATGTCGTCTGCCTTCAATTCATCAAACGGTATGAGCGGATGACCATTGGTGTCCTGTAAAAATTTCACTCCGTGCGCTTCCAGGTCAGCGTTCACCTGCGGGTTATGGATCATCTCACTCAATAAAAAAATTCTTTTACCGGGATGTTCTTCGATGGTTCTAAAAGCAATTTCAATCGCATTTTCTACTCCATAACAAAAACCAAAATGCCGGGCAAGATAAATCTGCAATGCACCGAAATCAAGAAGCGTGGGAGTAAAATCCCTGCCTGCCGGCGAGGCAGGCTTCTTTAACTTATCCAGATCTTTCCGCTTTTTTTTAATGGCGGTGATCAATGGACTGCGATAAATGATCGGAACTTCAAATTGCTTCATTTAGAACCAGGATTTTTCGGATGAATGCGGATTATGATGAATCGTTTTGCAAGTTACTAAATAGAATATGGATGATAAGATCATTGCCGTTAAAAAACATCTGCGCAGGGGCAAAGAAAGTAAATATAGACTTTGCGAATACTTTGTGTCTTTGTTTCTTCGTGGCCTAATCCAAAACAATATTGTTAAAACATAATTTTTCTTTTCATCACGCAAGTCGTTATTTTCACGAATCTCATTGGATATGATCTACGAATTTAAACCGCTGGAGTGGACACACAATGCCAATATTTATGAAGTTAATATTCGCCAATACACAAAGGAGGGAAGCTTTAAGGCCTTTAGCAAAGAGCTGCCGCGGTTAAAGGATATGGGAGTACAAACGCTTTGGTTCATGCCTGTTACTCCCATCGCACAAAAAAATAAAAAAGGAGTTTTGGGAAGCTACTACGCTGCTTCGGATTATACTTCTATCAATGCGGAGTTTGGCACACTGGATGACTTCAGGATCCTCGTGAAAGAGGCGCATGCACAAGATTTCAAAGTTATTATTGATTGGGTGGCTAATCACACGGGCTGGGATCATAAGTGGACAAAAGAACATCCGGATTATTATAAAAAGGATCCCGCCACGGGTAATTTTAAAATCGCTTCAGGGATGGATGACATCATCGAATTGAATTTTCATAACCCCGATTTGGTGAAAGCGATGACCGATGCCATGAAATTTTGGATAACGGAATGTGACGTCGATGGATTTCGTTGCGACCTGGCTTTTTGGGTCGAGCTTGATTTTTGGCAAAAGGCAAGAGTGGAGTTGGATGCGATCAAACCCTTATTCTGGTTGGGTGAATTGGATCCGATCGAACATCCGGAATACATGGGCACATTTGATGCATCGTACACATGGACATGGATGCACAAGACAGAAGATTTTTATAAGAAGGACCTAGCCATTGATGAACTAGAGAAAGTGCTAAACCAATACGAACTGATTGGCGATGAATCTATGAGAATATGGTTTACCAGCAACCACGATGAAAACAGTTGGAATGGAAGTGAATATGAGAAGTGTGGCGACATGGCTAAAGCACTTGCCGTTTTTTGTTGTACCTGGAATGGAATTCCGCTCATATACAGTGGACAAGAGTTGCCTAATCTGAAGCGATTAAAATTCTTTGAAAAAGATGAGATCAACTGGACCACAAATATTCAATTGCATGAGTTTTATAAAACGCTGCTGAACCTGCATTCAAATAATTGTGCGTTGCGGGCAGGGCACCCTAAATCAAAAACTCAGAAGATCAGAACCAGCGACGACGCCCATGTATTTGCCTTCCTGAGAAAAAATGAGCAACGCGAGGTCGCAGTCTTTCTAAATCTTTCGAAGGCTGATGTGAGTTTTTCAGTAGTTGATGGTGCGAGTGGGCCATTCAGGGAGGTCTTTTCTGGCCAACGGAGGGACGTTGTGCCCGGTCAGAATTTTGACATGAAGGCCTGGGAATATTTGGTTTTTGAAAAGCTGGAGTCAGCAAATAGTTAGATTGCTTCGGCGCGGCTCAGAAATGCAGCGCCTCGCAATGACGAGCAGGCCCATATAATAAAAAACCGTCCCGATAAATCGGGACGGTTTGTATTTAGTATAACCAGAATTTCTTATTCACCATTCAGATTAAGAGGATAGGTGTACATATCAGAGCCGGGATACATTCCTTCCACTTTCACGGTTCCTCTTGCACTTAGTAAAGCCCTTCCTAATTCTTCAACATTTTTTACATCAACGCCATTGACACTCGTAATAATAAAACCTTCCTCCATTCTTGTTTTGCTGATCGCGCCGCCTTTCTTGATCGTCTTTACAACAACTCCACCTTCAATATTATATTGCTCAGCTTTTTTGGGATCAAGAGTTTCTAAATCGGCGCCTAATTGTTCTTCAACATTTGCAGATACCACTTTGTCATAATTACCCGGTGATTTTTTTAACACAACGGCAGCGCTGAATTCGGATCCTTTGCGCCTGTAAGTTACATTTACTTTATCTCCCGGTTTATAATTGGCGAGTACAGAACTCATCTCCAAACCACTCGTTACATCGGCTCCATTTATTTTGGTAATGAGGTCGCCTCTCTTGATACCTGCAGCTTCGGCGGCACCATCAGGAGCAACAGCAGAAACAAAAACACCTTCTTCGTTATCCTTTATTCCGAGTTGTTTCATTTGGTCTTCAGTTAATTCCTGGGTCGGATAACTAACTCCCAAATATCCTCTCTGAACATTACCAAACTGTATAATGTCATTTACTACTTTTTTTACGAGGTTTACAGGGATTGCAAATGAGTAACCTGCATAAGTTCCAGAAGGAGCGAGGATCGCTGAGTTAATACCGATGAGCTGACCGCTTGTGTTGACTAAGGCGCCACCACTGTTTCCCTGGTTTACAGCAGCGTCTGTCTGGATGAATGATTCGACCGGAGCTTGTCCCTGACGGCTATTGATACCAATGGTTCTTCCTTTGGCACTTACGATGCCGGCCGTCACTGTTGTTTCCAATGACAGAGGATAACCGACTGCGAGCACCCACTGGCCTAACTGCACTTCATCTGAGTTGCCATAAAGCATGAAAGGCAAGTTGGTGCCATCAATTTTTAGTACGGCAAGGTCATAGTTCGGATCATAGCCAACCACTCTTGCTTTATAAGTTTTTCTATTGTGGAGAGTAACAGTTATCTCGGAGGCAATTCCTTTGTCCCCATCAGATATGACGTGATTGTTTGTAACAATATAACCGTCTTCACTGATAATGACGCCGCTGCCCGATGCTCTTTGCTCAGGAATAATGTTTGGTCCAAAATCAAAGAACTGGTTAAACCAATCATCTAAACCGTTACCGTGGTTACGAGGCAAGTCATTGCTTATTTTCTTGGCCGCAATTTTTGTCTTGATGTGTACGACTGTCTGCACTGAAGCATTGGCAGCTTTTGAAAAATCGACAGGGTCGCCGGAAGTAGATTTATCAAAAAATCCGGCATAATTTACGGGTACGCCGCCTTGTGTTTGCACGAAAGCGGTATTATGATGTGTGAATTTATTATAGCCCCACACAGTGGTCAGCGCTGACCCTGCGCTGATGGAAATGATTAATAAAAGTTGTTTCAACTTCATGGCGTATTTAAATTTTTAGTTTTTGAATGTTTCGTATAAGGCAAAGTTTGTGCCCCGACCTCAAAATTAGTGAAGGACGAAAGCAGTTAACGAACCGTTGATTTAGTTTAACAAGAAATTTACTAAGACCTTCGTACTTCATGTCTGTACAAATTTAAAAACAAATAACAATAAATAAAATGGATATGTTTTAAAAAGAGTTTAAAAAAGCCATGGTGTCTACTCTGTCCGCATAATCAAACAGGGTCGGAGAATGTGCTTGTCCAAAGGGAATGTGATCATCACCAACAATGCATTGAATTTCCTCGTTGACCCACAATGAGGAGAATAATGAAGTTCTATCCGGGTAGTACTCATAATTTACCTGACTAATGGGGGAGAAGATAGGCTGATTCTCTACCAACAGTATGGATCCGTTGGTCATGTAGAATTTATTGTTCAACATGTGGATGGCCAGGTTGTAATCGTAATTGTTCTTGTATTTGTGATGATCAGCGAGGTAATTATATTTCCTGAATACGTTGAGTAAAGGTTCGAAATCGTATCCTAGAGGCACATACATCTTGGTGACGTTGCGGCAACCCAAGCCAAAAAATTGATAGACGTCATCGGCTAATCGCTCTAATTCCTGGTCAGTCTCGCCGCCCGTCAAGACAGCTACGGAAGTTTTGTTGCGGCGAATGATGTGAGGATATTTTCCAAAATAATATTCGAAGTATCGCGAAGTGTTATTGCTTCCTGTGGCGATGTAGGCGTCACAATCGTTAAGCCTTTCTGCAAGACGGATCAGCTCGCTAATTTCTGGTACCCAGTCTGTCAAGACATTCACCAGGTGCGTGACCAGGACTTCATCTTTTGACGACGGCTTTAAAACAGCTTTATGGCCGCTTGTGAAAACGCAAAGCAGGTCATGAAACCCGACCAGGGGAATATTACCGGCCATTACCATTCCGACCTTATGTTCTTTGAAATTTGAACCTGACTGGCTACGCAGTGGAAGGTGGTAGTGCGAGGCCCATTCGACCAGCTTATCATGTTCCAAAAAATTCCTGGCGATATTTTTTATCGAGAGATCAATAAATTCGGGAGTGAACCAACCGTTCTCAAGAGAAGCCTTTTCTTTTGCCTGCTGCCACGCCATATGCTCGCTCAACATATAATTTCCTAACTTGCTAAGGCAATCAATTCTATGTTGTAAAATCATTTGGATAAAAATTATATCATTTTATATTTGTAACAATTAAATCAAATTTTCCCAGCTAAAAAATGCAAAATTAAAATTATGGCAATCAAGATAACTGAAGAATGTATCAATTGTGGCGCCTGTGAACCTGAATGTCCAAACAATGCGATTTATGAAGGAGGTGTGGAGTGGGCGATTGCAGACGGAACGACTGTGAAAGGTTCGTATACGTTGATGGATGGAACAGTGGTAGATGCAGAACAAAAGAACGCGCCGGTCGCTGCTGATATTTATTATATCACTCCCAATAAATGCACAGAATGCCAGGGTTTTCATGAAGAACCGCAATGCGCTGCGGTGTGCCCTGTTGATTGTTGCGTTCCCGATGAGATGTATCGTGAGACGGTGGATGAATTAATGGCCAAAAAAGGGAGATTGCACATTTGATAGGTGTAATTGTGGAAAAAATCAGAGCCACTTTCTCGTATGGACCGGATTTTTTTTCTACCTTAGCATTATCAAACAAACGCAGTACACAACTGCCAAGGAGTGACGGGTGATATTTCCCGTCGTAAAGAGGTGAAGGCAAATGCATCCTTCACCTTTCTTATTTTTAGTACGCGTTATTAGCACGAATTGTAGATTATTTCAAATTGCTGCTTGTTATTTCTTTCTAACAGAATTTTATTTCTGGCAAAGCAATTTTTCCTCAATATTTGCGCTGTAATTACAATCCATGAAAAAGAATATTGCTCTTGTTACTGGCGGTTTTTCTGGCGAGGCGGTCATTTCTTACAAAAGCGCAGTAACCATTGACAATAACCTTGACCGTGAAAAATTTAATGTGTACAAGATTGACGTTCGACCCGAAGGATGGTTTTACGAATCGGGAAAGGACGAGAAACCCCAGATCAATAAAAATGATTTTTCACTCCAGCTCAACAATGAGAAAGTAAAATTTGACGCAGTTTTCATTGGTATGCATGGCACTCCGGGAGAAGATGGAAAATTACAAGGCTATTTTGATACATTAAATATTCCTTATACATCCTGCAATGCCGCTACTTCAGCACTTACTTTCAACAAGCGATTTACGGTGGCCGTTGCTGCTTTCTCGGGCATTCAAGTGGCTAAATCAGAGGTCCTGATCAAAAATAATTTTCACAACCCTGACGAAGTTGCTTCTAAATTGAAATTCCCTGTGTTTGTGAAACCCAACAACGGAGGTTCGAGTATTGGCATGTCAAAGGTACATCGGGCCTCCGATGAGTTTGGCATTGCCGTTGAAAAGGCATTTAAAGAGGACGACCAGGTTTTGATTGAAGAATTTATCGAAGGAAGGGAATTTACAGCGGGTGTTTTCAAAACAAAAGGAAATATCATTGTGTTGCCAATAACAGAGGTCATTAGCAAAAAGGATTTCTTTGACTATGAGGCAAAATATGAAGGAGCTTCCACAGAAATAACGCCCGCAGAAATTGATGAAGTGATCGCAGACAAAGTGCGTGATGCGGCCAAGACAATCTACCAGGTTTTTAATTGCCGCGGAGTTGTGAGAATAGATTTCATCTATAACGAGGAGACAAAGCAACCGTTCATGTTGGAGATAAACACAATACCCGGGCAAAGTGAAGCCAGTATTGTTCCACAACAAGTTCGTGTAATGGGCTGGAGTTTGAAAGAATTCTATACCAAATTGATTGAGGAGGTATTGATCGGTTAATTCGAAACCCGGCTTGGGAGATCCGACATTTCTCAATCTGAGGTTTCAAAAATGTAAACATGCTCAAATACATCACACATCGTCCTTTGTGGGTTAATATGACCTCGGCCATTGTCCTCATGGTTTTTCTTTTTGTACTATTTATTATTTCCCTGAATTTCTTAACTCATCACGGTCGCTCGCGTTCGGTGCCTCTTGTAGTTGGAAAATCCTTTGCTGAAGCTCAAAAAATTTTGGATAAGCAGGGGTTTGATATAGTGATCCAGGATTCCGTATATGTTGATACATTACCTCCCATGGCAGTTATAAAACAGGTTCCTGAAAGTGACGCCGTCGTAAAAGTCAATCGCACCGTATATCTCACACTCAACCGGTCAAAGCCTCCGATGATAGACATGCCCAATCTCATCGGCTACAGCTATCGCAATGCAGAGGTAAATTTGGCAAATGCAGGATTGAAAGTTGGAGATACCATTTACAAAGCTGATTTTGCAAAGAACTCTGTTCTCGATCAATTATTCAAAGGAGAGCATATTTCACCAGGAACAAAAATTCAAATGGGCTCGCCAATAGCTTTAGTACTGGGGACAGGTGTTGGCGAAACGCAGTTTAATGTGCCGAACCTCGTTGGTTGGACTTATGGTGAGGCCAAGGCGAAACTTGAAGGCTATAGTTTAAACATTTTAGTTGTCCAGGCCGATCCGTCTGTTAAAGACACGTTGAGCGCTTATATTTACAGGCAAGACCCTCCACGCTTTGATGAGGAAGGAAAACCGCTGCGCATACGTACGGGGCAATTGATCAGCGTTTGGTTAAGCGCGGAAAAACCTACACCTCCTGGCGACAGCACAACAAATAATCAAATACAGCAATAAATTTTTTTATGGAAAATATAACGGTCGAAGAAGTGAAGAGAAGAATGGATGCTGGCGAGGAACTGCATCTCGTTGATGTGAGAGAGCCGTATGAAAATGCCGACTTTAATATTGGGGGCACGTTATTGCCCTTGGGTCAAATTCAAGGCATGCAAATAGAGGAGATTGAAGATTTGAAGGATAAAGAAGTAATACTTTATTGTCGTAGCGGCAATCGCAGCGGACAAGCTGCCATGTTTCTGGAAATGATGGGTTTTGAAAACACTAAAAACCTGGTTGGTGGCATCGTGGCCTGGCAAGAAAAATTCGGCAAATAATAGATCACATTTCAATTAACACACTGCGATCACTTCTTTATTGAATAAGCTGCATTGACCAATCTGGCCACGGAAATGGTAAAAAGATCCGTGGACCGTGTGACTATTTACAGTAAAAACACAGTCTTCCTGCAATCTTAACATTTCATAAAATGCTCCCTGTGCAAGTTGCACGTCATTTGTTTCGTTAATAACACCTGTGCAAAAGACCTGCGTTTGGTTTCCTGGCGATAAAATGTAAATTTGTATGAACAACTCTGTAGCCTACATGTCTGATTCCTTTGAAGCAAGAAAAAACACCCAGGCCTCTATGATCACTCTCGGCGTGGCAGGTCTGATTTTACTCATCTTTATCTTGATAAAGATGGATTTTCCAACCTTTGAACGCCCCATTGTTGATAATGCTGTCGAGGTGAATTTGAATATCCCTGAAGAAATTGCACCGACTGTTGGCGGTGGGGGCGGTGGAGGTGGTGGCAACCCTGTTCAAGCCACCGGGCGGGCAGGCACAGCTTACTCCCCACCTCAGCCCGGCGTAAAGGAAGATGTGAAAGATATTGAAGATAATGACAAGGAAAGTCCACCGGTATTAAAGCCGGACAACCCCAAGCCCACGGCAACAAAAATAAACACAAACCATTCTGTTGTAAAGACTGAGCCAAAGCCCGTGGTTGAAACACCCACTCCACCAAAGCCAAAGGCGGTTTTAGGTAAAACATTAGGCGGCTCTAGTACGGGCGGAGGTACGGCTGACAATTACGATAGGAGCGGATACAAGGGCACAGGCAATGGAGTAGGGAATGGGCCCGGTACCGGGGGCGGAAGCGGAGGAGGAAATGGTGGAGGAAACGGCCCGGGTAACGGATTGGGCACGGGACCCAAAAATTTTGGCACCAAGGTTTTAAGTATCGCTAACCAGAGTTTTGAGGATGAGTTTAATGAAAATGCAAAAGTGGCGATGGAAATTGTTGCCGATGAAAGAGGAAGAGTTTTATCAGCCACATTTCAACCGAGAGGTTCTACAACATCAAATAGAAAACTTATAGATATTGCGGAGAGAAGAGCGTTTGAATTAAAGCTGGGCACATCTGACGGAGGACAAAAAGGAACAGTAATTTTCAATTTCAAATTGCGAGGTTAGTAAAAAAATTGTTTTGAGAATTCCTGCCCGATCGTTTCGACCGGGCATTTTTTATTTTTGCAGAATGAACCATGCTTTGCAAAAGCCGGAAGTCATGCGCGGCGATATCACAAAACAGAAAGTAGATGCAATCGTAAATGCAGCCAACTCCTCGTTAATGGGAGGCGGCGGAGTGGATGGTGCTATTCACCGCGCGGGCGGGCCTGCTATCCTGGAAGAATGTAAGGAGATAATTGCAAAGCAGGGAAGTTGTCCCACAGGTGAGGCAGTCATTACAACTGGCGGAAATCTGCCCGCGAAATTTGTCATCCACACGGTGGGTCCTGTGTGGAGTGGAGGGAAAAATAATGAGCCAGAAAAACTCGCTAACTGTTACAAAAATAGTTTAGGTCTCGCTGCAGAATATAATGTTCGAACAATTGCATTCCCCAATATCAGTACAGGTATTTACGGCTATCCGAAAAGACAAGCTGCAGAAATTGCCGTGCAAACAGTTTCAGAATTACTCCAGAAGGAACCATCCATGAAAGTTTATTTTGTTTGTTTTGATGAAGAGAATTTCGAGTTGTATCAATCATTACTCAAGTAATCTAAATTTGTAGAAAATACCGGATGAAGCCATTACATTTTCTAAGATGGCCGTTGATTCTTCTTCTTACAGGTTATCTTGCTTTTCTTGTTGGCAGTTTTTCAAAAATGAGGCATTGGCCACTCTCCGAGGGCTTCATTGTAGTCGGGTATTTAACGATTATTATTGCCATCGTATGGACCATCATAAAGTTTATTTTTCTAAAACCTCCCGAAGACGACTATGATTAGAACTTCCAAATCCATAACCTACCAACAAATCTTGGAGTATTTGTTTTCGCGGTTACCCATGTACAGTCGGATAGGGATCGATGCGTTTAAAAAAGATCTCACCAATATTCAAAAGCTTTGTGAGTTCTTAGGTAACCCGGAAAAAAAATTTAAAAGCATTCACGTAGCGGGAACAAATGGTAAAGGATCAGTAAGTCATATGCTTGCTGCCATTTTGCAAACAGCGGGATATAAAACCGGATTGTATACTTCGCCGCACTTAAAAGATTTCCGGGAGAGGATAAAAATTGATGGGCACATGTGTAGTGAAGAATTTGTGACGGACTTTACACAAAGAATGAAACCTCTTATCGAAGAAATAGAACCGAGTTTTTTTGAGATCACGGTGGCGATGGCCTTTGAATATTTTGACGAGCAAAAGATCGATATAGCGATCATTGAAACAGGCCTCGGCGGCAGATTTGACAGTACAAATATCATTTTACCTGAATTGAGCGTGATCACGAATATTGGCTGGGATCATGTAAATATTTTAGGGAATAGTCTTGAGAAAATTGCTTATGAAAAAGCCGGTATCATAAAACAAAACGTTCCCGTTATTATTGGAGAAATATTACCTGAGACAAAAAAAATATTTGAACAGGTTGCCAAAGAACAAAACGCTCCCCTTGTTATTGCGAACAGGCAATCAATTGCATGGCGTTGGGAAAAACCTGCCCGACGGTCAGGCGGGCATGAAATGATCGTGGAGGTGGCTCAGCCGGGTAAAACAGATCATCAACTTTATCACCTCGATTTGCCAGGTATTTATCAAACAAAAAACCTCGTTACTGTTTTGGAGGCCTGTGCGGTTCTTCAACAGACAGGATGGAACATTGAGGAGTCAGATATAAAAACGGGACTGCAACATGCGAAAAAACTCACCGATCTCCATGGAAGATGGGAGATAATTCACCAGCATCCGTTAATTGTGCTTGACGTAGCCCATAATGAAGATGGAATAAGAATGCTGATGGAGCAGGTTGAGGTAACAGACCATGAGCGGTTGCATGTCATAGTCGGGATAGTCAAGGATAAAGCCCTTGAGAAAATATTACCATTGTTTCCCCGGCTGGCCGACTACTATTTTACCCAGGCAGATATTCCACGTGCAGTAAATGCTGAAACCTTAAAAAAGGAAGCAGAACATTTTGATTTGAATGGCGAATCATACGCGGACGTAAATAGTGCGATGAAAACGGCGTTGTCACGAGCGTCGAAGCAGGATCTGATTCTTGTCTGCGGAAGTGTTTTTTTAGTAGGGGAGGTGGAAGTCATATAAGTCATGCAAGTCAAATAAGCCAGCAGTCATATACGTCATATTGTTTCATTTTAACTATGACTTATTTGACTTGCTGACTAGTATGTTAGTTCTTGCAATCTCACCAGTCCGTAAATGATGCATGTTACATGCATAGCCTGTACGATCTTATTTTCTATAATAAATTGTTTCAGCTCATCAATGGAATGCAGTTCCACTTCTATATGCTCATTGTGATCTAAGTTTTGATCATGGGTTTTTTTTCCTCCTGTTGCGAGGAACATGTGCATCCAGTTACTATTCGTGGAAGGATTTGGTGAGATTTTGCCGAGATAGATAAAGTCTTTGAAAGAATATCCTGTCTCTTCAAGTAGCTCTCTTGAAATGGCTGACTGGAAATCTTTGTCCGAGTCATCTACACATCCTCCTGGTATTTCAAGACAGACGTCATCGATGGCGTGACGATATTGTTTTACCATGATCACTTTTTTATCTTCTGTAAGGGCAAGAGCTGTAACCCAGGTCGGAAATTCATATACATAGTAGGGATCAATGATCTTACCATCGGGTGTTTCACACCTGTCTCTGCGAACAGTAAACCACAGATCTTTGAAAAGATATTCAGAAGAGAGTATTTTCCATTTCATTAGAAAAAATGCTCAATGCTCAATGTTCAATGTTCAATTGAGCATTGTTAGTTAAGAATTGAATATTGGACATTATTACCACCCCATTCTTTCTCTTAGGTTGGTTATATGTGCCACATGGTGTTTGCCATGCCAGGCGTAGCTTCCAAGCAGGTTCCAGAGCCTGATGGTTTTTTTCTGCTCGGGGTGAAAGATGGTGCGATTGTTCCACTCATCATCGGTTACATATTTTAAAGCTTCATACCAGCGGGCATGCAGGGCGTGTAACAAGGTCAGCGAAATATTGATGGGTAACTTGTGCACATCATTCATTTCAGCCCACAGTTCCTGGTCATAGGGTTTAATGACAGGATTTTCTTCAGTCAATGCCAGCTTAAAACGGCAATATGCATTCATATGGCTATCGGCAACATGATGCACCAGTTGGTGAACGGTCCATCCGCCCTCACGATAAGGAGTTTTCAATTGTGCTTCATCTAAATTCAAAATTGCATTTTCAAGCTGAAGAGGCAAAAACTTTAGGTCAGCAAGCCATTCCACCTTTTTATCAATGGAAAATGGTTGCTGTTCGTATTTGCCGATCGGGTATCGGAAGTCTGTCATAACTGTCATATAAGTCATATTGGTCGGTGATAAAAAGATTTTCAGCCTTTAGAACTTAGCAACGAAAAGAAGGCAACAATCTAAGTTCCCCCTTTGCGCCGACGCTGAAGCTTTAGCGCAAGCGTTAGGGGGACAGGGGGCTTTACTCCTCTCTTAACGAATGCCCCGTCAGATGAATGAATACATCTTCAAGATTTGCTTTTTTTACTTCTTTGGGTCTTTCAAATCCCGAAGCTACCAATTCGTCGATCATTTGGTCAGGACTATTTAAGGCAATAATTCTTCCCGCATCAATTACAGCCACCCTGTCACATAAATATTCCGCTTCATCCATGTAGTGCGTCGTCATGATAACGGTTGTTCCTCTCTTCCGAATAGTTTTTATCAATTCCCATAAGCTTCTTCGTGCCTGCGGATCAAGACCCGTGGTAGGTTCATCCAGAAAGATAATTTTCGGATCATTGATCAGAGTGGTAGCCACCGAAAACCTTTGCTTTTGGCCGCCGCTTAATTGTTTGAATTGCGCTTTCGCTTTTTCAGTCAGGTTCACCATTTCCAGCAATTCCATTGGGTTCACATTTTTATTATACAGCCCGCAGAAAAGTTCGATAAGATCAATCAAGTTCAAACCAGGATAATAACCGCTTGTTTGCAACTGCACACCAATGATCTTTTTGATCTCGCCCGGTTCTTTATCCAGGTTATGGCAGTCGACAAAAACTTCACCGCTCGTTTTTTCACGTAGCGTTTCTATAATTTCAAGCGTGGTTGATTTACCCGCGCCATTAGGTCCAAGCATTCCGAAGATCTCATTTTCGTACACATCAAAGCTGATCCCCTTTACGGCCTGAAAACTTCCATAGTTCTTGACAAGATTCCTTACTGAGATGATCGTTTTCTTTTCCATAGAGAGGCAATTTACTGCAAAAAGTTTTTTGTAGTTGCAATTTTTATAGGACCATCACTCGTGTCATAATTCTATTCACCGTCAACCTTCCACTTACTCATTATTAGCTCTTATCTATTCCCGTATTTTTGAACAATGAAACAGTTAGCCATTTTTCTTTTTTTCCCATCCTTCATTTTTGCTCAAACATTTACTCAGCAAGAGAAAGACAGGTTCAATGCCGAGGCAAAGCGTGTTACGATTATTAGAGACAACTGGGGTATTCCTCATATTTATGGAAAGACAGATGCAGATGTAGTGTTCGGATTGTTATATGCCCAGTGTGAAGAAAATTTTCAAAAGGTCGAAGAAAACAATTTGGAGATGTTGGGGAGATTATCTGAAGTGTATGGCAAGGAAAAATTGTATGATGATCTGGAAATGCGTTTGATCTATGACTCGTCGGCTGCAATTGAAGATTATAAAAGATCTCCGGCCTGGTTTAAGAAATTATTAGACGCTGCAGCAGATGGAGTGAATTATTTTCTTTATAGTCATTCGGAAGTAAAGCCAGCCGTATTGAAACATTTTGATCCCTGGTTTGCATTGATGCGGACAAATGGGAGTATATCGGCGACGCAAACAGGAGGAGCAACCCAACAGGACATGAAGAATCTTTACAAGATCAGTGAAAGTCCAACGTCTTTTAACCAGTTACCGGTTTCCAGTTTCCGGTTCGGGGAAACTGATAACTGGCAACTGGCAACTGACAACTGGTCCGCAAGGACTCCTTCGGAGCAACTGGAAGAGGCCGGTTCTAATGGCTTTGCTGTGGCACCTTCAAAAACAAAATCAAAAAATGCTATCATTTACATCAATCCGCATGTTACATTTTATTTCCGCACGGAAATGCAAATGGTAAGTGATGAAGGATTAAATGCATATGGTGGAGTTACGTGGGGAACGTTTTTTATTTTCCAGGGATTCAACGAGCACTGCGGTTGGATGCATACCACCAGCGACGCAGACGTGGCTGATCTATACAAGGAAAAAATCGAAAAGAAAGGTGACTCTTTATTCTATCTCTATGATGGGAAATGGACACCGGTAAAATCGCGGCATGTCTCCATCAACTACAGGGATGGAGTCGCTCTGAGGCAACAAATCTTTACTCTTTATGCAACCGGTCACGGTCCTGTGATGGGAAGCAGGAATGGCGATTGGTTGAGTCTGAAAGAAAATAATC
Organism: Bacteroidota bacterium; assembly: GCA_005883765.1. Classification (GTDB taxonomy): domain Bacteria; phylum Bacteroidota; class Bacteroidia; order Chitinophagales; family Chitinophagaceae; genus VBAU01. Next base: position 2,177 of record VBAQ01000043.1, on the reverse strand, counting down.
GTTCACTTACCGCACTGATGCAATCATGGCTTCGCACAAAAGCAAAAGGTTTTGAAGATTTCAAGAAAATAATGGACATGCGGTCAAACAGCTCTGACAACACTGTTTTTGCAGATGATAAAGGAAACATTGCTTACTGGCACGGAAATTTTATTCCCAGGCGCAATAAAAAATTAGATTGGAGTCAGCCAGTTGACGGAACAACGTCTTCAACCGAATGGAAAGGCTTGCATTCGTTGGACGAGATGGTTCATGTATATAATCCTGCCACAGGGTGGATCCAGAATTGCAATTCCACACCGTTTACTGTTGCCGGCGTCAGCAGTCCCAAGAAAGAAAATTATCCCTCGTACATGGCACCTGATGCAGAAAATTATAGGGCGATCAATGCGGAGCGTTTGCTAAGTGAAGCAAAGCGTATTACTGTAGATAAGTTAATCAAAGAGGTCGGCTATAGTCATTATCTCTCTGCATTTGAAATTTTATTGCCCCCGATTTTTGTTGCATACAACGGATTACCAGCAAGCGACTCGTTCAAACAAATTCTAAAGGAACCGATTTCCTTGCTGCAGGCATGGGATAGAAATTCTTCTGTTTCTTCAGTGGCAGCTACACTTGCTATTGAATGGGCATCGCGAGGCATTGGAGATGTCCCCGGGCGGGAAAAATTGAATTTATTGTTTGAAACGATGAAGGACCTGGAAAAAAGATTTGGCACATGGAAAATTGCGTGGGGCGAAATAAACCGGTTCCAAAGACTGGGTGTGGGCGAAAAATTTGACGATGATAAACCGAGTCTCCCGTCGGGACTTGCCTCATCCGCCTTTGGTTCACTGCCCTCTTTTGCTGCACGCCGTTATCCCGGGACCATCAAAAGATTTGGTTACAATGGAAACAGTTTCATTGCTTGCGTTGAATTTGGAAAGAAAGTGAGGGCAAAATCGATCATCACCGGCGGTCAGTCATTTGATCCTTCATCCAAACATTTCACAGACCAGGCGCAGATGTTTCTCGACGGAGATTTTAAAGACGTCCTTTTTTATAAGGAAGATGTGTTGAAGCATGTGGAAAGGAAATATCATCCGGGGGAGTAGGCTTAGGACTAGATATATAACAATTTGCCCTCGGCTAGATGAGGGCAAATTCAGTTTGATGGAAAATATCAATTGAGTAAGCGAGTGTTTTGTCGATTACATTATTCCAATTAATTTAAAGGATCATAGTTTAAATTGAGCACCTGCAAATACCGAATAGTTTCCTGAACCACCCGTTCCCATTCTGTAAACGCCCGTGATTTCTGAAGCTTTTGCATCTGATGGATCTTGCTTGATCCTTCTTGAAATAATTGCCGGTACATAAGCATATAGAGAGATCCTTTTCATTTTATAAATAATACCCGGCTCAAAGGATAAATTATGACCGGGTCTCCGAAGGCCATTACTTTCTCCTAAAAGATCATGAACTGGCACACCTTCATCGCGCAGCCCGGCCGAAAATCCAAGTTTTCTTAGATTAAAATTGAGCCCTCCTCTGATTGAGTATACGTCTGGCACACTGTAAATATCGCCTCCCGTCGCTACCTGCAACGCCGTTGGGGCCCGCCACGTCGTGGTCGATACTCCATTTTGATCCCTTGGATTAATCAGATAATAAAAGTTACCATAGAAACTAATTGATGTGTTGAATAGATAAAAAGCATTCACTTCGGTGACCACTCCAGTACCACCATCTCCTAAATCAATGGATGCATTAACGGGAGCCAAAATTTTAGTGCTGTCATTTTTGTAAAAATAATCCTGGTATTTGTAATCGCTAACCCTAATGAGTAGTTGATATTTAAAGCCTCATCATGCGCGGTTTAGCCCGCATGGAAATGGGGTCCGGGTAAACCCGTGGTGGCCACCAATACTCGTGCATTGAGGCAGTCTATTCTGTTTGTCCCCTGTGTCGATGGTAAAATTTTTTCTAAGCTGTATATCTTTTTTCTATTCGGGTGCTGAGCAAATAAAAAATGAGTGAATACCAGGCTTACTATGATGACTGTTATTTTTCTCATAGACAGCATTTTCATTTTGGTTGAATGCGGAAAAAATAAGCCCACGAGGAGATTAAAAAGCTTCTAACAAGCATCTCATTTTTTTTCTGAAATCATCTTGACATAAATTTATTTTTATTCA
>VBAQ01000042.1:22491-44024 GCA_005883765.1 Bacteroidota bacterium | reverse complement strand
AATGGTGTTGATCAAAAAACACAATTGCAGGGATTCAATAGCAGGGACGCAGGCGAAAGAAATGCTTTTCAGTATGAGTGGTCATCGTGTTACTATATGATCGCCCAATGCAACCAATTATTAAAATCCCTGGAAAATACCAATATCCCATTTTCCGGAGATGCAGACACAAAACGAGCAACCTTAAAAGCATGGGCGCAATGGTGGAAGGGATACGCTTATTCAAGAATCGGGTCCATGTATCTTGCCGGCGTTATCACCGACGATCCCGGTGTTACGAATGACAATTTCGTGCATAGAAGTGCAATCATGGCTGAAGCTGATAAAGTATTGAATGATTGTCTTACTACGCTGGGCACAATAACCGCAGGCGCTGACTATGATGATGTGATGACGGCTATTGTGGCCACCTTTAACGATAATACGCACATTGTTTCGCCAGACTCCTGGAAGCGACAGGTATACAGTCTGCAGGCACGAAATCTTTTAGTCAACAAAAAGGTAAAGGACATGACGGCTGCTGATTGGACGCCGATAACAACACTTGCCAATAAAGGCATCAATGCCACTGATAATATTTTTAAATTCGGCATGGATCCAAGTGGCACCAATGATATTTCTGCAGCTTTTTTCCATCCATTTGCATTCATTGGCGAAGCACAACAATTCACTTTTGTGAGCGAAAGACTTATTCAGGATTTTAAACCTGGTGATCAGCGGTTGGCAAAAGGGTTTACGCAGTTTGCAGTTCCAAAGGTCAACATTCGTGGTCGTGGTTTGCAATTTGGAACGAGGTGGAATCCCATTTATATTGAAGATGGAGGCTTGTACGCAACTGCTGCTAACCAGGGATATGTTCCATGGGCCGTGAGCTATGAGGAAAACGAATTGATGAAAGCCGAGGCATTGATCCGCACAAATAATATCGATGCCGGTTTGCAATTCGTGGACGCTGAAAGAGATTTTCAGAACGCAGGTCTCGCTCATGTTGCAGGCACCGGATTGACCCAGGCACAAGCGATAGAGGAACTAAGAAAGGAAAGACGGGTCGGTTTGTTCCTTAGAGGAACGGCGTTTTATGATGCAAGGCGATGGGGTGTGACCGAACCTGCCTCGACTGGCGGAGGAAGGGCGGGTGCCATTGTAATGGTCCCGGGTAATTTGTTGGTTCCCGCTCAGGCAAATCCTGCACCCGTTCCCTGCTTCATGGAGTATCGTTATTTGGATTACTGGGATGTACCGCAGAATGAACTGGACTTTAACACTCCGGGTCCAAGCTCAGCACCAGTAAAAAATTAGTTACTAATAATTAGTCTTGGAAAGAGACTGTCTCAAAAGAAGTTATCTGCCACCAAGTCGCGAAGGCACAATCCTGCCTGCGTGCCGTCGCCAAATGCTTTGGCCGTGCTCCGTCGCCGAAGCTGTGGCGCAAGCCGCCAGAGATCGGCAGGCAGGGAAAAATAGATTTGAAAGTCAAAACTTGGCGTTTTGGCGTCTTCGTGGCAATCCATCAAAAATTGACTTTTGAGACAGCCTCTTTTTTGCAAATATTTTTGAAAGCTTACGATATTTTTTCTCATGCCTGCTTTTTAACTTGCCGGATGATCCCGGTCTCTGCAAAAATCATTGACTTCTATAAATCTCTTGAACCCCCTTCGTTGCCAAAGGGTATTGAAATTTTATTTCCTCAAAAAAATAAAGAGGTCATAAAACTGGTTGAACTTTTCTTTAGCAAATTTTATCATGACGAAAAAAAGAGGCACCTAATTTTTGGCATCAACCCCGGTCGGTTCGGCGCGGGAACTACGGGGATCAACTTTACTGCACCAAAACAACTCAAAGAATTTTGTGGCATTGATCATCCTTTTAAATCTCAAACAGAATTGTCTGCAGAATTCATCTATGATTTTATTGAGGCCTACGGCGGCGTTAAAAAATTTTATAGGGAGTATTTCATCACCTCAGTTAGCCCTTTAGGCTTTATAAAAGATGGCGTAAACCTGAATTATTATGATGATAAGAAATTGCAGCAGGCCGTAGTTCCTTTTATCACGACGAGTATTCAAAAACAAATTTCACTTGGTTTTCAAACAGATCATTGCATTTGCATCGGCGGCGACAAGAATCTAAAATTTTTTTCCGCACTAAATAATGAACACAAATTTTTCAAAAAAATCATTCCCCTGCCACATCCCCGCTTCATCATGCAATACCGCCGCAAGCAAAAGGAAAAATATATTTATCAATATTTGTCAACCTTGCGAGCAGTTTCTTAGAACTATTACTTATTTTTGCCGCCATTCAATTTTTGGCATATGAAAATCTCCTGACGCCTGCCGGTCCGAAGGACTCCTTTGGAGTAGTCAGGTTCGATCCCATTTTTCAGAACGTAATTCTTTCCGATAGTAAATGTTGTTGTTCAACATTTATCATTCACTATTCAACATTCTTTATTTCTTTTATCTAAATTGAATTTATGCCTCAGCCGACTCAACATAGGAGCACACTGTCTCTTTTCTTTTCACTAGTGAAGCGATCCATTCGGGGCGAAGAACACGATTACACCCAGGGCAGCATTCGCCAGGCCATTATCCTTTTAGCTATCCCCATGATTTTAGAACTCAGTCTTGAATCAGTCTTTGCTGTTGTGGATATGTTTTTTGTGTCGAAGCTGGGATCGAATGCGATCCAAACCGTTGGTCTGACTGAGTCAGTAATAACCATTGTATATACACTTGCCATCGGATTAAGTATAGGAGCGACAGCAATGGTTGCAAGAAGAATTGGCGAAAAAAATCCCGAGGCAGCCGCTCATGCTGGTGCGCAGGCAATTGTGGTTTCAACCATGGTCACGATCCTGATAAGCATAGTCGGTGTTGCATACGGTCCAGAAATATTAAAAATAATGAAAGCGGCTCCCGAGGTCATTGAGCAAGGCGCGATTTTTACCCGTATTATGCTCGGCGGTAGTCTCGTCATTATTTTATTGTTTCTTATTAACGGAATATTTCGGGGAGCAGGCGATGCCGCCCTGGCAATGCGCAGCCTATGGATCGCAAGCGGTATCAATATCATTCTTTGTCCGACGCTTATCAATGGTTACGGTCCTTTTCCCGAGTTAGGATTGAAAGGGGCCGCGATCGCAACAACTATTGGACGCGGAACGGGGGTTCTCTACCAATGTTACCATCTCTTCAAAGGCAAAAGGATTGTAAAAATCAAAATGCCTCAATTCAAATGGGATTGGCCTTTAATAAAGTCGCTTACGAAGGTGTCCTGGCCCGCTATTGCACAATTCTTTCTTGCATCAGGCAGTTGGATCATATTGTCAAGACTCATAGCCGAAATCGGGGGCAAAGAAGCAAGTTCGGGTTACCAGATCGCTATTCGTAACGTCGTCTTCTTCATTTTGCCGGCATGGGGCTTAAGCAATGCAGCGGCCACCCTGGTCGGTCAAAATCTCGGAGCAAAACAAACAGAGCGGGCAGAAAAGAGCGTTTTACTTACCACAAAATATAATATGGTTTTTATGAGTTTCGTCGTGATACTTTTCGTGCTTTTTCCGGGACCGATAATCAGCATATTTTCAAACGAACCTAAAGTACATCATTACGCGGTACAGGCTTTACGGATCATTGGGACAGGTTACGTTTTTTACGGCATGGGCATGGTCATGATACAGGCATTAAACGGAGCCGGCGATACAAGGACACCTACGCTTATTAACCTTGTTTGTTTTTGGTTTTTTCAGATCCCACTGGCTTATTTACTGGCAAAAGGATTTGACTGGGGGCCAAAGGGTGCTTTTGTCTCAATACCTGTTGCCGAAACTGCCATTGCGGTTGTAGCCTGGTTCTTTTTTAAAAAAGGCAAATGGAAAAAAGTTGTAGTTTGATTATTAAGTCCCGATGTTTTGGGACTTTATTTTTTTAAATTAGTGAATCGTTACCATGAGTAATCATACACTTGATCAGAATATTCTCCGGCAGGTTTTGTTCATTCTTCTCATTATTGGGTTGGGTTTACTATTGTTTTACGAACTAAGTTTTTTCATACCTGCCGTATTGGGCTCGCTTACCTTGTATATTTTAATGAGGAAGCGTATGCATTATCTCACTGAAGTAAGAAAATGGAGTGGGCCAAAGGCGGCGTGGTTGCTAATGATCCTTTCATTTCTGGTTATTCTTTTGCCCATCGGCATCCTGGTGAATCTATTGACCAGCAAGATCGTTTATGCAGTTGAGCATTCAAGTCAAATACTGGATTCGCTCAAAAGGTTTTCAGAGGAAATGAGGCAAAGATTTGGTTTTGCAATTGCAGATGACGCAACGATAAACCAGATCGGACCTTTCATCAGAAAAATAATACCACAAATACTTAGTATCACAGTTAATACGATCAGCATTATTGGCGTACTATATTTCGTTTTATATTTTATGCTGATCTACAGCCGGGTCATGGAAGATAAATTGTATGAGTATATCCCTTTAAGGGATTCAAACGTCGATCTCATTGCTAAGGATATCGACACCACTGTTAGAGCGAGTGCCATTGGCATACCCCTGATCGCGTTGATACAAGGTGTAGTCGCATTAATTGGATACTTATTCATGGGAGTGCAGGATCCTTTTCTTTGGTTCGCTATCACCTGTGTCACTGCTATGCTCCCGGTTGTAGGTGCCGCGTTAGCATATGTTCCACTGACCATAATATTTTTTGCACAGGGAAAAAACGTGCAAGGGCTCATCATGCTTATTTATGGCTTTGGGGTGATTGGCCTTGTCGACAACCTGTTTCGTTTTATCCTCAATAAGAAATTAGGAAACATCCATCCACTTGTAACTGTATTTGGAGTGATAGCCGGCATCAGCATGTTTGGGTTTATTGGACTTATCTTCGGTCCCATGTTGCTTTCGCTGTTTATTGTTTTGCTAAAGGTTTACTCTAATGAATTCTTTAGTAAAAAGCGTGAAAGCAAAAGAGCAAATACTCCTGAATAATTGTCATCATTTACACGGCGGGTTATTCCGATTTTTTATCAGGGAGAATGTCGTAATTCTTCGAAAAAAAAACAGTAAACGTCCTCAATCTATTGTGTTTTCAAATTCTGCATAATATTTTTGTAATCAATACCGTTTATTATTCATCCGAAAGGTCCGCCTGATTCTGACGGAAATTCAATTAGAAAACCGCACCCAGTGAGAACCCACCTGCTTTCCATATTATTTTCATTTTTATTTTTTCCTCTGCACTATGCTGAACAAAATGAGCTTGAGTTTTCCGGAAAAGAAAGACCCCGGTTAGTTTATTCAGTGGCTAATGAAAATAAGGCGGGCCGCCTTTATGAAGAAATGCAGTTGTCAAGCTTCGGCCTTTCAAGGCAAGCCTTTGAATTTGCATACAAAGGATATCAAAACGTAATTAAAAAGCAAAAGTTAAGTAACCCGTCAATTCTCACTATTTGTGATCTGAGTCAATCTTCGAATAAAAAAAGATTATACATCCTGGACCTCGAAGAAAATAAAGTTTTAATGACCAGTTACGTGGCGCATGGTCGTGGCTCCGGAGGCGAATATGCTTCCCGTTTTTCGAACAATAGCCGTTCGCATCAAAGCAGTTTAGGTTTTTATATCACCAGCTCCACCTATTACGGAGAACATGGCCTCTCATTAAGATTAAAAGGCCTTGAAGCCGGGTTCAACGACAGGGCGGCGAGAAGAGCTATAGTTGTACATGCAGCGACATATATTGGTGATGAGTATTTACAAACTAACAAATTCATGGGCCGCAGTTATGGTTGCCCGGCGGTTCCAGGTGCGGAATGTAGCGAGATAATTGACCTCATCAAAGATGGTACTTGCTTATTTATTTATCACCCGACAAAACGATACTTACAGCGATCACGGATATTAAACGGCTGATTGGACGACGCATAACAAGGATGGATGAAAACAAATAGCTCAATCGTACCCTATGATTGGGCTTTTGTTTTACCCCCTGTCCCACGAAAGGAGATACTTAGATTAAGAAAAACTTCGGAACCGGTAAAAGTTTGAAGGTTCAAGGCATCCGACAAACTTAACTCCTCTGCGCTCTGAGGATGAAGGAGTCTAGGCAAATTCTATTGCCAGGAGCAATGATAAAATTCCAATAAATAATCCTCCATAAATTTCCTTCGGGGTATGATCGCTGTCAATAAAGCGGGCAGTACAAATAAGACCGGCCAGGCAGATGGAGATAGAGATATAGATCCCGAAATTGATGTCTTGTGAGAATCCAAGCAGCATTACAAAAGCCGTCATAATACCCGCCGCCATTGCGTGCATGCTTACTTTCATGTTGATGTTGGCCATCAGACCCATGATGGAAGCAAGAAAGATGGCAAAGCTCAATGTCACAAATGCGTTAGGGAACTGGGGCTGGTTGTGCAAGACATACCACATCCACCAATAGTAGATCATGCAAACGACGTAGGGTATAATTCTATCCTTTTGAGTTTTTAATTGAAAAGAACTGATGAACCCCAATGCCTTCATCAATAAAACCGAAACCAACGGGAACATGACGTACATCACTCCAAACCTTAGAACAAATATTGTTTTTTCCCATTGAGAAAGAGCCGCAAACAAGTAAGACTGTGTTCTTACAACAAACCAGCAAAGATAAACTGGTATAAAAATCGGGTGAAAAATATACGAAATGATCCTGGCTGCAATCCGGATCAGCGTGGGTTGAGTCGGGGCCGATGGCCGCATTTCCACTAGATTGTCTTTTTGGTCTACTGCAAGTCGTGATTCCATTTTATAATTCCTTGCGCAACCTGGCCACAGGAATGTTCAACTGCTCCCTGTATTTGGCAACGGTTCGTCTTGCAATGTTATATCCTTTTTCCTGCAATAATTCCGTGAGTCGTTCATCACTCAACGGTTTCTTTTTATTTTCGCCTTCTATTAAGTTGCTCAGTATCTTCTTCACTTCTCTTGTCGAAACCTCTTCGCCGCTTTCGGTGCTCAATGATTCGCTGAAGAAAAATTTCAAACGATAAGTCCCGAATTCAGTTTGTACAAACTTGCTGTTGGCTACACGACTCACGGTCGATATGTCAAGACCAGTTTTTTCAGCAATATCTTTCAGGATCATGGGCTTTAGATTAGTTTCGTCGCCAGTGAGAAAAAAATTGTGCTGATGATTCATGATCGCCGTCATCGTGCTGATCAACGTGTGCTGTCGCTGCTTGATTGCATCAATAAACCATTTCGCTGCATCTATTTTTTGTTTGATGAAGAGCACCGCCTCTTTTTGTCGCCTATCTTTTTTGGCACCCCTGTCATATTCCTTGAGCATCTCCCGGTAGCCCTCACTAATGCGTAGCTCGGGTGCATTCTTGGAATTCAATGTGAGCTCCAGTTTCCCATTGTTGTTGATAATAAAGAAATCAGGCACCACATAACTTTCGGCTTTATTTACTTCACCCACGTTGCCGCCGGGTTTTGGATTCAGCCGGATGATCTGTTGCATCACTTCTTTTAATTGGTCATCTGTAAGGCCAAGACCACGCTGAATTTTTTCATAATGCTTTTTTGTAAACTCGTCAAAATATTTTGTAAGAGCAGCGATCGCGGTATCAACAGGTTTGCCTTCTTCTTTTTGACGATTGAGTTGCAATAACAAACATTCCTGGAGGTCCCTTGCAGCCACAACAGGCGGATCAAATTGCTGGATGCGTTTTATAATTGAATTAACTTCTTCCTCATCTGAATCAATGTTCTGTCGAAAGGCCAGGTCATCTACAATGGCAGTCGTCTCTCTTCGCAAATAACCATCTTCATCGATACTGCCAACTATCTGCTCAGCAATTCTCTTTTGCCTGTCATCGAGATTAAGTAATCCGAGCTGGTCCAACAATACTTCATAGAAACTTGTTTCGACCTTGTGGGGTATTACCCTGTCTTCGTCGACATCCGGATAGTTTTCATCTCTTAGTTTATAGTCCGCAATATCATCATCGCCCTCATGCACATACTCGCTGATGTCGATGTTCTCGTACTCGTCATTACTCCCATCTGGTTCGTCGTACTGTTCTTCTGGCTCATTAAACTCCTCTTTTGCCTCATCGTATTCTTCCGCTTTTTCTTCATCCACTTCCAGTGCGGGATTCTCTTCAAGCTCCTCTTTGATCCGTTCTTCAAGATTAGCTGTAGGAACCTGTAGCAGCTTCATTAATTGAATTTGCTGCGGTGACAGCTTCTGTAATAGTTTTTGTTGTAAGCTTTGACTCAGAGCCATGGTTTCGTTAGGCTGGTTTACCCGGGTTTAAGGTTTCAAAAAAATCGTACCAATTATCAAAAATCAGGCCGTAAATTTACAGACAAATGTCATTATGAGGGCGCAACGACTATCCGGGTTTCTTGTTGTCCTGGTGTTAATATTCCCGGCTAAAATTTTTTCTCAGCAACAATCACCTCGAATTGCACAAAAATCTCCTCACACGTTAAATTTTCTTGAAGATTTCAAGGAAAAAAAATTGCAAAACAATTACGTGGGACTCTATGCTTTTATCAATAAAGCTTCGGTTCTTGCCCTCGCAAATAGTAATACGATTCAGATTATTCGACCCGGATTTTGTATCTCAAACCTCCCTTTCTTCTGTAAACAAGAATTTCAATTTGAAAAAAATACTTCGGTGCCTCTGCGATTCAGGCTTGGCTCGCTGGAATATGTAGACAAATTGGAGGGTAAAAAATAATTACCATTCCCTATCCATATTTATTAGCTTGCTAATAGTATACTTTCATCTAACGCAAAGGCTTTTTAATGAAATTAGCTGTCATAGGATCGAATGGGCAATTAGGAACTGACCTCGAAGAGGTGCTGTCAGCTCACAACGATGTCGAAGGATTAACTCACGCTGACATTGAAATTACTGATATTGACAAGGTGAAAACGTTGCTGTCAGCTCTCAAGCCGCAAATGGTCTTTAACACCGCCGCTTATAATCTCGTAGCCGAAGCTGAAAAAAATGCCGACGAAGCTTTTCTGATTAATGGCATTGGAACGTTAAACCTCGCAAAAGTTTGCCAGGACCTGGGAATAGCACTGGTGCATTACAGTACTGACTATGTATTCGATGGCAAAAAACAAAAACCGTATACTGAAGATGATTACCCCAATCCTCTGAATGTATACGCCAGTACAAAACTATCGGGAGAATATTTTGCCCGTAATTATTGTGAGCGATCTTTTGTGATCAGAGTTTCCGGTATCTACGGCAAAGTCGCCTCTCGCGGCAAAGGAGGAAATTTCATAACTACCATGCTAAAGCTGGCAAAAGAAAAAAAGGAGGTGAGGGTGGTGGATGATGAGATACTTACGCCAACACCGACTTCCCATATTGCCAGGAACACGGCCACATTGATCAACACGGATCAATTCGATTTGTACCACATGACTTGCCAAGGCGAAGTTTCCTGGTATGAGTTCGCAAAAGTGATTTGGGAGACCCTCCAATTGGAAACACCATTGTACCCGGCCAGCGTCAAAGATTTTCCATTGGTAGTCAAACGGCCATTTTATTCAGTATTGCAAAATAAAAATCTTGATGATCTCAAGCTCAATCAAATGCCCGATTGGAAGAACGCATTGATAGAATTTTTAAGAGAGCAGTATCAAAAATAGTTGCTCATGGACTAAGCAGCATGCTATCGTCACATATATAAACCACCATCTGCATTGATTACCTGCCCCGTGACATAAGAGCTCATATCCGAAGCAAGAAACAAAGCAACATTTGCTACATCTTCAGCAGTTCCGAATTTGCCCAGCGGAATCCCGGCCCTGTATTTATCGGCTTGCTCACCTTCTTTTAAATATCCGGTCATGTCCGTTTCAATAAAACCGGGCGCAATGGCATTGCACCGGATATTTCTGCTTCCCAGTTCTTTGGCCACTGATTTGGTAAACCCAATGATGCCCGCCTTTGAAGCGGCATAACTGCCCTGGCCGGCATTTCCCATCAATCCTATGATCGAACTCATATTGATTATGCTTCCTCTTTTTGCTTTCATCATTGGGCGGATCACTTGTTTAGTCATATTGAAAACACTGTTCAAATTCACCTGCATTACCTCATCCCACTGTTCCACACTCATTCGTAGCAATAAATTATCCTTCGAGATGCCCGCATTATTCACGCAAATATCTACCGCATTAAATTCCTTCAGCACATCATTTACCAATGTCTCACACTGCGAAAAATCTGCAGCGTTGCTTTGATAAGACCTGCACCTTGTACCAAGTGCATTGATCTTTTCTTCCAGCGCTTTTGCTTTTTCTGCGCTGCTGTTGCTCACGTACGTGAATGCGATATTGGCTCCCTGTTCCGCAAATTTTAGCGCAATGCCTTCGCCGATACCACGCGAAGCGCCTGTTACTATAGCAACTTTTCCCGCTAGTAGCTTCATGATTTTTTTTAGTTAGCCAGCAAAACTAATTCTATTGGACTTTGCTTGCGACGCTCCGTTCAAATTTCTTTTTTCTATTGAGCAAATACATCGCTCCGATGATGATCGTTTTATAAAAGCAGCTTTATTTCTTCGATAAATTTCCTGTCATTGCTCAACCGTGGCACTTTGTGTTGCCCACCTAATTTCCCCTTTTTTTTAAGCCATTGAGTAAAGACCCCTTTTTTCACCTTATGAAGAATGGGTTTTCCCAACGCAATATCTTTATATCTCTTGGCCTCGTAATCACTGTTGATCTGTTGCAAAGCACTATCAAGGTCGGTGGTGAATTGTTCAATGTCCTCCGGTTCTTTTTCAAATTCAATAAGCCATTCATGTGCGCCGTTCGACGAATCCGAAAAATAAACCGGCGCTGCAGTATAATCGTTTACGATGGCCCCTGTTTTTTCGCTGGCAACAGCAATAGCCTTGTCTGTATTGTCTACGATCACTTCCTCGCCAAATGCATTGATAAAATGTTTCAGTCTCCCCGAAACTTTTATTCTAAAAGGGTTTAATGAGGTGAACTGGATGGTGTCCCCCAACAAATATCTCCACAACCCTCCGTCTGTACTAATAACAGGCGCATAGTGTTTACCGATTTCCACGTGTTGTAATCCCAGGGTTTGCGGATTTGATTTTCCGTGTTCTGCTACCGGCATGAATTCCATAAAAATTCCATGATCGACAAACAAGAGCATGCCTTCGTCGCCGGGAATTTCGTCAGCGCCAAAAAAACCTTCGCTGGCGTTATACATCTCGAGATAATTGACTTTTTTGCCAATCAATTTATTGAATTGCGATTTGTAAGGAGTAAATGAAACGCCCCCATGCATATATAATTCCAGGGAAGGCCACACCTGACTTATAGTTTCCTTTCCTGTTATCTCCAGAATTCTTTTGAACAACACCAGGGTCCATGTGGGCACCCCCGAAATAGAAGTTACATTCTCATTGATCGTGTTTGCGGCCAGCCTTTCGATCTTGTTTTCCCATTCGTCCATCAGTGCAATACTTAGATCGGGGGTTCTCAACCAGTGACCCCAGAAAGGAGAATTCTGCAATAACACAGCACTCAGGTCGCCATACTGTGTCTCCGCATTCACATGATGTATAGTGTGGCTGCCACCGATGACAAGTCCCTTGCCAGTCAGCAATTCTGAATCAGGATTACATGCATAATAGAGAGTAAGCACATCTTTGGCTGCTTTGTAGTGACAGTCTTGTAAGCTCTCCTCGCTCAGGGGAATGAATTTGCTTTTATCGCTTGTTGTGCCGCTGCTTTTCGCAAACCAATGAACAGGCGTATTCCACAAAATATTTTGCTCACCATTCATGATGCGATGAATGTAAGGTTTGATGTCATCGTACTCATGAATCGGAACGGCCTGCTTATAAGACTTTACACTGAAGAGTTTTGAAAAATTATATTTCCGGCCAAACTCGGTGTATTGTGCAGATGTCACAAGATCCTGCAGCACCTCACGCTGCGCATCAATGGGATTGTTCTTCCATCCCTCAATGCGCCAGAATCTCATCCGGGCAAGCGATGATATGGCAGGACTGAGCAGCTTCATGCGTGGATAGCAAGATAAGCAAGATGGGCGATTTGTCTAAAATATGAGTTTCGCTGAAAACTCAGGATTGCTCGCTTCGCAGAAAAAGAAGAATGGTATTCAAGTCAGATATAACGTCGCCTCCCTCATTTAAAAAATTGTTAGCCCTGGTAAGTATCTCGGAATTTTTACTCTGGCGTCCATATTCAATTAATGATTGCTTTAGCTCGGAAAGGAATTTTGCATAATCATCGAGGCCAAGATCTACGACCATGCTTTCGTCAGAATCGTAGCCATATGCCAAACTTCTTTCCCTTGCATATTCTGCTTCATCTATTTTTACTTGCCACGCCAAAGCACTTTCTACAGACCTGATGACACTTTCAATAGTGATAGTCGCCTTGCCTTTTGCTTCTTCATGCAACCAATCCTTTCTTTTCAATTCAAAATTCCTTCCCAGGTAAAGTTTTCGTACCTGTTCGTCATCTGCTAACTCTTCGGCCGTTCCCTGTTTAAATATCTTCCCCTCGATCAAAAGATAGGCCCTGTCGCAAATAGAGAGCGTTTCCGTTACATTATGATCGGTAATAAGAATACCAATGTTTTTGTATTTAAGCTTAGCTACTATTGATTGAATGTCTTCTACAGCGATCGGATCGATGCCGGCGAATGGTTCGTCCAGTAAAATAAATTTGGGATCAACGGCCAAAGCTCTCGCAATTTCCGTGCGTCTTCTTTCTCCCCCGCTTAACAGATCGCCATTGCTCTTGCGTACGTGATGCAGATGAAGTTCATCTAGCAGTGTTTCCATCTTTTCCTTTTGTTCTGCTTTGCTGAAGTGAGACATTTCCAAAACTGCGGCAATATTATTTTCAACACTCAATTTTCTGAAAACGGATGCTTCCTGCGGCAAATAGCCTATTCCCATTCTTGCCCGCTTGTACATCGGGAGTTTCGTGATGTCCTCCTCATTCAAAAACACATTCCCCTCGTCGGGACGTATCAATCCCACGACTTGGTAAAATGTCGTAGTCTTGCCCGCACCATTGGGACCAAGCAATCCAACGATCTCCCCCTGTTTGACCTCAATGGAAACATGATCCACAACCGTACGGTTATGGTAACGCTTTACCAGGTCCTTAGTATAAATAGTGATACCCAATTAATGCGATTTGAACAAAAATACCGGAAGAAATCTAATTGTTGAAGCGAGGCAAGAAGTTTTAAGAGAATGAGGTGCAATGTGAAAGGTGAAACGTCAAAGGTGAAACGTGAAACGTCAAAGATCCTCCTGGCTCGCTCTTTTCAATAGTTCTTTTTCCTCTTCGGTCAGGTGGCTATACCCCTTTTGGTTTATTTTATCGAGGATCTCATCAATTTTTTGCTGCGTCAGGTTGGGAGTTTTTGTGAATGGCTGTGTGCTGGCTTTATAAAACAATTCCTGTTTTACCTTTCTTCTTTTCGAAGGCTTAGCAGGGTTGAAAAGATTATTGAACCAGTCGTACACATTGTTCATCCATTCGCTACCGTCGTACCCCCTTCGCAGTGTGTAAATGAAGAGAAATCCGCCCAGAGCTCCTCCGAGATGTGCAATGTGTCCGCCTGAATTATTGCCCGGTATCGTGGCGAGGTCAATGATCAGAAATATCATTGTTAGCACCCAAAGGGGTATGCCGCCATTCAGCATCGGAAATATCCGGTAACCCGGAGCTATCATGGTTGTTGCTATAGCGATCGCCATGATGCCGGCAGAGGCACCTAGCGCAAAACCCGCGCTGACCTTAAGCGCCGGAATAAAATTGACAGAGAGGAGGAATCCGATCGCGCCAAAAATACCTCCGTAAATAAACACCGGGATGATCTTTCTATTTCCGGTCAGATCCTGCATGATGTAACCGAAAGCCCAAAGCCAAAGCATGTTGCTGATAATATGCCAAACGTCCTCATGATAAAACATGTGTGTGATAATAGTCCAGGGCTTCCTGGCAACCTCGCTGAAGTGTGAAGGCAAAGCAATATTTTTTGTGAAATCGGCGTAGTAACTGGCCTTTGCAATATTTTGCTCAAAGCCGAAAAAGTAGAGAACGTAAATAAATTTGAACAAAACAAAAACGACCAGGTTTATAGCGATCAGCATCATCAACGCATTGCCATCGTGCCCAAGAAATAAACGGCGTTTGTATTCTTTTTCGTAATAGTTCATTTGCAAATTGTCAATTCTGATTTGTCAATTTTCAATTTAAGATTTCTGTAGATAATGAACGATGGACAGAAGAATTTTTTTTATTCACTACCTGCCTGCGTGCCGTCGCCAGAGGCTTTGGCCGTGCTCCGTCGCTGAAGCTGTGGCGCAAGCGACCTGAGACCGGTCCAAAAGGTCCAAAGGACTCCTTCGGAGATTCCTTTAGAGCAGGCAGGCTCACCATTCACTATTCACAATCAGTATAACGTCCGGCGGTTGGTTTTGTTCCAAATAAATACAATAATAAAGCCAGTAATAGCGCCTCCCAGGTGGGCAAAATGAGCGACATTATCGCCTATTACTCCTATGCCTCCGACAAGATCATATGCCACGTAGCCTAATACAAGCCATTTGGCTTTGATAGGAAATGGAATTGGAATTATCAATAAAGGTGTGTTTGGAAATAAATAGGCGAAAGCAGCCATAATGCCCATGATCGCGCCCGATGCTCCCAATGCGCCACCTAATGCACCTCTGTAGCTAACGATCCCGGCCTGGTCATTTGCTTGAATAGCTTGCCACAATTGTTCCGCTCTGAAATATTGGACGGCGAGGTGCAGGGCCGCTGCCCCCAATCCACTAGCAAGATAAAAAAATAAAAAACGCCGCGGTCCCCAAACATTTTCCAAAACTCTTCCAAACATCCAAAGCACGAGCATATTAAAAATGATATGAACAAACAGGGTCGGAGAATGCGAAAACATGTGAGTAAAGATCTGGTAAGAATGAAATCCAAAATAAGATTCATCTGAAGCTGCCAGGTACCTTTCCAACCCGCTCGGCAGAATGGGGTACAACATGAACCGCTCAGTCAGGTTGTTTATAGTCAACTGTCCAATAAAAACCAACGCATTGATGATGATCAGGTTTTTGACGATGGGAGGAAAGTTGCTTGGTCGATGATATGTGAATTCGCTCATTGAGTCAAAGTTAAAGGTTATGCTTTAAGGGAAAAGAACAATTGATCCCGGGCAGCTGTTAAATTTCATTTGAGTTTTAACTGCACTACATTTTCAATGTGATGAGTATGTGGAAACATGTCTACAGGCTGGATCTTTGTGACTTGGTATTTGTCAGTCAGCAGGTTTAAGTCTCTTGCTTGTGTTGCAGGATTACAACTGACATACACAACTATCGGTGCTGCGATATCAACTATTTTTTTTGCCAGGTCTCCATGCATGCCAGCTCTTGGTGGATCGGTTACGATCACATCCGGCTTGCCATGCTGCAAAAAAAATTCACCATTGCAGATATCAATCACATCGCCGGCATAAAATTCAGCTACGTTTGACAAGTTATTTAACGCTGCATTTTCCCGGGCATCTTTCACAGCCGCGTCTATCATTTCAACACCAACGATCCTTTTTGCCTTCTTACTCAAAAAAATTCCAATACTACCTGTACCGCAGTAGAGATCATACACCGTTTCATGTCCTCGCAGATCTGCAAATTCTCTTGCGACTCGATACAATTGTTCCCCCTGTCGTGTGTTGGTCTGAAAAAAAGAAGTAGGTCCGATCTTGAATTGAAAATCTTCCATTTTTTCAATCACATATCCTTTCCCATGATATGCGATCGGTGTGAGGTCGTTTAAACTGTCGTTGAATTTTGAATTAATTGTGTAAAGGAGGGAAGTGATAGAAGGAAATTTTTTTAAAACGAAATCCATTAACTGTTTTCTTTTCCCCTCATCGTCGTAGCCAAATACAATATTGGCCATTACTTCGCCCGTGGTACAAATACGCAATTGGACGGTTCTTAAAAATCCGCGATGATTTTTAATATCGTAAAATGAATAACCATTTTGTTTGGCGAATTCTTTTACGGCCAGGCGCAGGCCATTAGTGGGTTCGGCCTGGAGGAAACAAGTCTTTATATCAATTACCTTATCAAAAACTCCTTTAGCATGGAAACCGGCAACGGTACTTTCGATCGGGACAGCAGCACCATTCGGAAGGTTTGTTTTCAGTTTATTGAACTCATCATCTGGGAAATATTCCCGGTTGCTGAACGTGTATTCAAGTTTATTCCTGTAATATTTTGTTTCTTCAGCACCAATGATCGGAGACAGCGGAGGCAACTCAATTTTCCCGATCCTCTTTAGATTTTCCTCTACCTGTTTTTGTTTGTACTCCAACTGCCTTTCATACGGAAGCATTTGCCATTGACATCCTCCGCAAACTCCAAAATGCGCACAGAACGGCTCAACCCTTTCACTGGAATACTCATGGAACCGGATGGGATATCCTTCGGCCCAATCTTTCTTATTCTTGAACAGTTTTACATCCACCACATCACCCGGAACGACCTTTTCAATAAACACAACCTTACCTTCCACTCTGGCCAGGGACTTTCCTTCCGCGGCATAATCTTCAACCTTGATCTTTTCTAATATTACATTTTGCTTTTTCCTCACGGCGCAAAGCTAAAGTTTCAGACGTTCCAAAGGTTTAACAGGTTTAAGAAGTCAGTTTAGAGGTAAACATTTGACACCCTATCTACCGCCAGGCAGGCTTTCAAACATTTGAAACCTTTTAAACCTTTACCTCGTCTGTTAACAAGTCATCAACCATAAAACACCGACACCTTTACACTATTTAAATATCTTTGTCGTTATTCAAGCCTCATGAAACGAATCGCCTTCTTTTGCGCCTTATTCACGTCCAATCTCGCTTTTGCTCAACAACCGGGTTATGAGATCAAGGTCACATTTAAGCCTTTTACAAATCAATATATTTATTTGGGGCATTATGAAGGCAAGCAGTTACCCGTTATAGATTCTTCTTTACTGAACGATAAGAGCGAAGCGATTTTCAAAGGTTCAAAAAACTTAGGCGGCGGTGTTTACCTGATCGGTTATCCAAATAAGAAGGGATATTTTGAATTTCTGGTCGGCAAGGATCAATATTTTTCAATACAGGCGGATTCATCAAACCCGCAGGATGTCAATTTCAAAAATTCTCCCGATAACGATCTTTTAAAGAATTACCAGCATTTCATGTCAGTAAATGGGAAAAAGATCGACAGCGCGAAAAAACTTTTATCCTCAGCAAGATCCGCGAAAGATTCGTCAAGGTTGAATAGCATCATTACAAAAAAAAATAAAGAGATAAAAGATTACAGGCTTGGCATCATGAAAAAATATCCCGATGCCACACTCTCCTTTTTATTAAAACTGTTGCGGGAGCCGGAGATCCCTCCCGCGTCTGAGCAGCCGGGGGGAAAATATGATTCGCTCTACGTTTACAAATTTTTCAAGTCTCACTTCTGGGATGGAATAAATTTTTATGATGATCGTCTCATTCGCACACCCATTTTTGAAAATAAGCTCGATAAATATTTCGAGCAGCTTGTGTATCCAAATCCGGATTCTGTAAATAAGGAAATAGACTGGATGCTGGGCTACGCAAGTGTTACTCCCGAAAATGAAAAGTTTCTGCTGCTGAAATTCACCAATCGTTATCTTGTTATGAAGTATATGTGGGAGGACGCGGTGTTCGTGCATTTGTATGAAAAATATTTTGCTCAGAAAACCTATCCCTGGCTTACAGAAAAAGGAATGAAAACCATCCAGGATAGGGCTTACAACTTAATGGCAAATATTTTGGGCAACCCGGCGCCCGACATTGACCTGCCCGACACAACGGGAAAAAACATTACTCTTTATAATTTAAGTTCTCCGTACACCATTGTCCTTATTTGGGATCCGACCTGTAGTCATTGTAAAGAAATTGTTCCCAAAGTAGATTCCCTTTATAAAAACACGTGGAAAACCGAAGGCGTGAAAGTTTTTGCCTTAGCCAAAGAGACCGATGGTAATAAAAAAGATTGGATGACCTTCATTCATCAACATCACCTTGAGGATTGGTCAAACGTGTACTATTCAAAAGCCGATGAAAAGTCAAGAATTGATTCAGGGGTGCCCGGATATTCGCAGTTGTACGATGTTTTGAGCTTTCCTACGTTATATTTGTTAGACAAAGACAAACGAATCATTGCAAAAAAACTAAGCTTCGAACAGATCAATGACGTCTTGCAGGAAAAAATCAAAAACCACCAATAATCAACATCGATAAAATTCAAAAATCTATGAACAAAAAATGGGGTCTTGTGGTCATCGCCGTTTTCGCAATGGCAATGACCTCTGCTCAAACCTTGTTTACTTATGGAAGTTACTCAACCGATGCCAAAGATTTTTTAAGGGCCTTTAATAAGAATAACACTGTTACGACAGCCAACAAGGCGAAGGCCATGAGAAATTACCTTGATCTGTACATCGCCTCCCGCCTTAAAATTCGCGAAGCATATAACAGGGGATACGACACTTTAACTCAAATAAAAAATGATATTGACAACCTTCGCTCGCAGATAATAGAGAATTATTTAAATGATCCGGCCACTTCCGACAAGCTTTTGAAAGAAGCATTTCAACGAAGCCAAAAAGATATTCATGTGGCACATATTTTTATAAGCTATAAAAATAATGTCGGCGTTGTTGATAGTGCTGCAGCGCAAAGCAGGGCGAAAGAAGTGTATGAGAAACTAAAAAAGGGCGGAGATTTTTCTTCGCTGGCGCAGGAGTATTCATCTGATGCTACAGCCAAGACGAATAAGGGTGATATAGGTTGGGTAACGGTCTTCACGCTTCCTTACGAATTTGAAAATGTTGTATACTCTACGTTGCCCGGAAAATTTTCTAGTCCCTACAGGTCCAAGATCGGTATTCATTTTTTTAAAAATCTTGGGGAGCGCAAAGCCGTTGGCAAAATAAAGGTTGCTCAAATACTGCTGGCATTCCCTCCCAATACTGATGACGCAACCAAAAAAAGGATGGCGTCACTGGCAGATTCCCTGTATCAGCGATTACTCAAGGGCGACGACATGGCTAAACTCGCCAGTGAATACAGCAATGATTATGTGTCGGCTGCCTCTGGTGGCGTGCTACCCGATTTTGGTGTGGGCCAATATGATCCCGATTTTGAGAAAGTAGTTTTTGCGTTGTCAAAAAATGGTGAGATCAGCAAACCATTTCTTACGTCCCACGGATATCACATTGTAAAGAGAATCAGTGCGAAGCCCGTGGTGACTGACCCAAATAACAAAGCCAATATGGATGAGCTGAAGGCGCAGGTAAACTTAAGCGACCGTATGCTGTCTGCGAGGAATGCTGTAATAGAAAAGGGACTAAAGCAGGTGGCCATAAAAAGATATCCTTATTCTGATAAAGAGTTAATGATGTTAGCTGACAGCCTGCTTGACAACAGACCCATGGGATCCGCTGTTAGCATCACAAAAACGACTCCGTTGTTTTCGGTAGGCGATCAACTTCTTACGGTGAACGATTATATAACGTACGCGCAGGCGTGGCGTTTTAAACCGGATGGCACCGGTGTCAGGCCATTTCAACAAGTGATGGATGGGTTTGTTCGTTATAAAGCCGAGGAATACTATCGTTCTCATCTTGAGGATTTCAATAGCGATTTTCGATACCAAATGAATGAGTTTAAAGATGGGAATTTATTTTTTGAGATTATGCAACAGGAAGTTTGGGGAAAGGCACAAACTGACACTGCTGCACTGGAAGCTTACTATGAGAAAAATAAGAGCCGTTACAATTGGAAACAAAGTGCCGATGCAGTTATATTTTTCTGCGGAGATGAAAGCAGTGCAAAAACTTTATACGAGAAAATAAAAAAAGACCCCGCCGCGTGGAAGACAATTTCTGATGCCATGGGCGAAAAAGTGGTAGCCGATTCATCGCGCTACGAGTTTGAGCAAATTCCAAATGGTTCAAAAGTGCCACTGCGGGCAGGATTAGTAACGACTCCTTTAAAAAACAAAGCAGATGGTACTGTGTCCTTTGCCTATTTGCTAAAGATCTATCCGGCGAACATGCCCCGCAACTACACTGAGGCCAAGGGACTGGTGATAAGCGATTACCAGAACGAGTTGGAAAGGCAATGGGTAGCGGAGCTAAAGAAAAAATACCCGGTAAAAATTGATGAAAAGGTGTTTCAGCAAATTGCTAAATAAAACAACTACGCCCGGGCAAACAAACATCAGCAACTCATACAAGTTTAGAAAATAGAATTGTTCTAACGTAATTTTCATTAAAGCAAACACTTTCATTTACCGCTTATCCCTTCGCACTTTAACGTTGAAAAATGTCAGGTAAAATTTTTTGGCCTTTTAAATCGGCTTGAGCTATATTCTTTACTTTTTAATCGTGTTTTTAAAATGGTTCAGTTTTAATTAGCAATTCCTTTACCATTTGCCATTTGTTCAATTCATTGCCAGTAATAGAGATTGGCTTGCTCTGTATACAGGAAGAAAATAATTTAGTTGTGATTATTGATTCTTCATTTTTAAAACGTATAGCAATGAAAAAATTAATTATTGCCTTAGCCATGTTGGTTGGTTCAACAATGATTTTCGCTGCAACTCCGCCCGAAGTAAATCAAAAAGTGTTAAAAGCATTCCAGGAAACATTTACAAATCCTAAAGAAGTGAACTGGCACGAGTATGAAAATTATTATGAGGTTGATTTTAAACAGGATGAGATCAAAACGCAGGTAAGATATGATGCCGACGGAAATATTACAGGGACGACACGTTATTATTTCGAGCAACAGTTGCCGCCTCACATCCTTGCCAATCTTAAAAAGAAATATCCGCAGCGTTCTGTTTATGGTGTTACAGAGATCTATTCGGAAAACGATCTCCAATACTACATCACTATGGAAGACGACAAGAATTGGTACTCTGTAAAATCAAATCCACTGGGAAATCTTGACCAGACAGAAAAATTTAAGAAAGCTGCGACAAAATAGGTTAGCCATGTCGGCGAACGGACCTTTCTTAATTCGATCTTATTTTTAACCGCAGCGCTCATGCACAAGTACGGCCTGGCATTTATCTGCGTCATTCTAAGTGTTAACTCACTCACGGCTCAAACAAGTTTTCCTCCCACGGGAAAACTTGTTGTCGCTGGAGGTCATCTCCTCCATATCAATGTCATTGGCAAAGGCAGCCCTACAGTCATCCTTGAAAATGGCAGTGGTGATTTTTCATTTATCTGGTCGCTGGTACAGCCGGAAGTAGCAAAGACAACCCGCGTTGTTTCGTACGACAGGGCTGGCTATGCATGGAGCGAGTCGGGACCCACACCAAGGACAAGCCGGCAAATAACTCTCGAACTCCATGAAGCTTTACATAATGCGGGAATAAAACCACCTT
>VBAQ01000042.1:0-22435 GCA_005883765.1 Bacteroidota bacterium | reverse complement strand
TCCGAAGGAAGTAGCAGGGATGGTTTTGGTTGAAGCGGTCCAGGAAGATCAAAGAATTTTTATGGGAGGTGACACGCCGAAGCGCATTCGCGATTTTGCAAAGGGAAGAACAACACCGGCCCCGAAAACTTTTTCTACAGCTCAACCAGCTACATCGAATGAAACGGTGACGTTACATACAGAAATTGATCCTCCACTGGATAAACTTCCGGACAGCGTTCAGAAAATGCAAATATGGGCGCAATCGCAACCACAATTTGTAAGAACCGTTCAGGCGGAAATGGACTGGTCGCCTGAAGATGTAGCTAACCTTTATCAAAATAAGGGAAGGCCTGGGTACACTCTTGGAAATATTCCCTTAATCGTTCTCACTCGAGGAGCAGGAGGTTACGAAGGAAGAGCGGATTCCGCCGAGTTGGAAAATGAACGTCTGGCTCTCCAAAAAGAACTCGCTGCTCTATCTACGAATAGTAAACATATCATTGACAAAAATAGCGGTCATAACATTCATCTCGAAGATCCTCAAATGGTGATCGATTCAATTAAAGAAGTTGTGGAGGCAGCCCGACACAAAAAGCCATTGAAAAAATAATCATTAATATTAACCAGGCCATTCGACCTAAAAGAACGGCTTTTCTATTCACGTTGAAGGATATAACACTTGTGCAAAAAAAAGCAGGCTGATTAGAAAACCGCCTGCGTGGTCATAATTGACCGTTCACATGAGAAAACTTTATTTTACAGCTGCGTTAATTTTTGTCTGAAATAGATGCCATATAAATTTACACAGAGCTTTTCTTACCATTTTGATTACTTTACCCAACCATGAAATTGTGTTGCTGAATTATTACATCACTCGCACATCATTGTCGTGCGCCGTTTATAGAATTAAAAAATGAACAAAAATTGTGAGATGACATTCTTAACTAAATGTTGAGCAAATAAAAATGCCATTTTTTAAATGGCATTTCTAATCTCGATAACCAAAAATTTTCTAGTAGCCTGGATTCTGCGGAAGAATATTGGCATTGGCATCAATTTCCGGTTGAGGAATCGGCCATGTCCATGCACGATTGCTTGGAGCAAGAGTACAAAAACTTGCGCAGTTAGCTCTACTGACCACGCGCGTTGTTCTCTTTAGATCAAAGAAACGATGACCTTCACAGATCAATTCCTTTCTTCTTTCCTGCTCAATTGCATCGGTGAGTGCGGTGCCCGTAAGAACAACTGGCACATAACCATTGATGCGAGCTGCTCTCAATGTATTCAAATCGGCGAGTGCAGTTACTTCATCTCCTTTTCTGGCAGAGGCCTCTGCACGTATTAAATACATTTCACCTGTGCGGAAAGCTTTGAAGTTAACGACACCATCTGGTTTTCCCAATTGAGCGGCCTTAGCAAGATATTTCGATAAAACACGTCTCGAAGGGTTATTAGGATTCGGAGGGTTGCCTGTATTTATTATTTTGAAATAAGAGATATACCGCACATCATTCGCTGCGTCATAACTGGCTACGAGTGTAGGATTGGGACGGTATTCGCTTCGATTGGTAGTTGGAAAATAAACATTTGATCCGGGTGCGCCTTGCCCTGCCTCGAATATGCATGACCAAAACACTTCCGCAGTAGAAGCATCTGTCCATATATCGGGAAATGCTGTGCGGGTTGCCAATGGTCTTGCATTGATCGCGAGCGTTGCATACTTAATGGCGCTATCGAGTTGGTTACTGTATAAATAAATCCTGGCAAGAATTGCATTCACGGCGTTCGCATCGATGTACGCGCGACTGCTCCCCGAATTAATTGCATGATCCATACTGCTCATCAGGCTCTTTGCAGTTTGGAGATCTTGCACTATGTGATCGTAATCGTCTTTTACGGTGCCACGCGCAGGTTTTTGTTCATAGTCAAAAATGGTCATGTAAGGAACACCGGGAACTGTTGAATTGCGATCGTAATTGTCTACGAAATATCGCATCATGTCAAAATGTGCCAGGGCTCTTATCGCCAATGCCTGCGCTTTGATACGGTTCACAGCGCCCTGGTCTTGTGAGGCAAACTTGTCAATATTATTTTCAACAATGTTGGCTCGCGTTATAATTCGATAGCCTGCTATCCAGGTGTTTTCGATCTGTGTTTCATCTTCGGCATACGCCCACCTTGAAAAGACCCTTTCATTACCCAGCGATTCTCCTGTTTCATTCAAATTATCGCTAAGAATATCAGGCAGGCAAACAAATGCATTGGACGCCGCGTTTGTAGCTCCGTAATAACTCGTGCTTCTAAAACCCGTATATGCGCCCGTTAAAGCAAATTCGTAATCCTGGATTGAATTTAACTTTTGTCCATCCAGATTATATTCGGGATCTATATTCAAAATCTTTTTGCACGATGCTAAACTGCAAGCCAGGAGAAGAACGCCTAATAATTTTTTCGTTATCATAAGTTCAATAGTTTGATTTTTTTAGAATCCTACATTTAGACCGAACGTCACCGTTTTTAATTGTGGATAAACGGAGCCTCCCAATACGCCAGTTACCACTTCAGGATCATATCCCTGGAAGTGATGCCATACATAAAGGTTTTGACCTTGCGCAAAAACTCGTACGCTTCTGAATTTGATTTTATTGAGAATCGATGCAGGCAAGCTGTAACTCAGCATTACATTCCGTAAGCGGAGATAATTCGTCTTTTCAATAAATCTCGTCGTTTCGGCGTGCAAATCATTAAAAGGACTGGGAATATCCGTGATATCGCCGGGTTTCTGCCACTCTCTCAACATAGATTCGGCTATGTTAGAGAACCAATAAATAGGATTCTCAACATTCAGCCTGTCGTTATTATATGCGTAGCCACCAATTGCGTAACTGAATAATACGTCGAGGCCGATGCCCTTGTAGTTCCATGAAGAAGAGAAACCACCAAATTGTGGAGGATCCGAGGGGCCTATAATCACCCTGTCATCCGGATCGTACACGTTTGTCGTAGTCTTTCCATCTTTTTTGTAATATAGCGCATCCCCATTCTGTGGATCGACTCCGGCGTAGCGGACGACATAGAAAGAGTTAATACGCCCACCAACTCTGTTTATAAATATTCCATTTATATTATCCGGCTGACCGTTTTGATCTAGCAATTTATTTTTATTGAATGTATAATTTGCTTCGAGGCTCCATGTGAAATCTCTTGTTCTGATTACATCTCCGTTTAATGAAACTTCAATCCCTTCGTTTTGTAATTTACCAAGGTTGTTGGTTATGGATTGGAAACCTGACGTGCGAGATAACTGCCTGTCAAGGAAAAGATCCTTTGTGATGTTCCGGTACACTTCGACAGTACCTCCGAATCTTCCTTTGAACATAGTAAATTCAACACCTGTATTAAATTCCACTTTTCTCTCCCACGTTAAGGTTCTGGCAAGATTCGTGAGTACAAGACCTCCGGTACCATTGTATACGGTCGGCCCAAATAATTCACGGGTCTCAAAATCACCCACGCCCTGGTTGGCCGATGAACCATAGCTCGCTTTTAGTTTCAAAGCATTCAACCAATTTTTTGTGCCCTGCAAAAAGTTTTCTTCACTCATTATCCAATTAGCACCTATATGACCAAAATTTGCCCAGCGTTGATCTTTCGAGAGGCGCGACGAACCATCTCTCCTGGCGCCGGCATTTAAATAATATTTTCTCTTGTAACCATAGATCCCGTCGACGAAATAGGAAACCAATCCGCTGTTAGTGGCTGAACCAGTTACTGTGGGTATGTATCCATTAGTAGCGGTACCTGGTGTAATACCTGCTTCATTCTTGAAAGGTCCCACTAAACCAAATCCGGAAAAACCAAAATTTTCGATCTTTCGTTGGATTATCTCGTTATAAATCGAGGCATTGATTTCATGGTCGCCGATTGTGCGTTGAAAACTGATTGAAGTGGTTCCCACATAACGAAATGTTTTTGCATAAGCCCTATCCACTTCCCCATTCCCTCCCTGAGATTGAGAGCCCTGGTCTGTCGTCCTGTCAAGATATTGGAAGCTCTCCTCCTCGCTAAGATCGCCGCCCCACATGGTCCGGGCCCTAAGTCCATTTACCCACGGAATATTATATTCAATAAAGGCGCTGCCCACACCTTTAATCTCGTCTGAATTGCCATGATTCTCTAACAATTCCTGCAACGGATTGGGTTGCCCCTGTAAATAATCGATCTGGTACTTTCCATCAGCGTCATACAGGTTGATGTAAGGATTGTACCAGCGAATGGCATTCAACGGACTGCCAATGTACTGATCGTTTTCACGGGTGCCGATCAATCGGGAGTATCCAAATGTTGTATTCAGACCTACTTTAAAATTGCCGAAAGAATTGTCAATATTAATGCGGCCGGTGTAGCGCTTCAAGCCGGTGGTAATGACAACGCCCTGCTGGTCAAAAAGGGATCCGGACAGGTAGAAATGGGTTTTATCATTTCCACCCGATGCACTTATCTGGTGCTGTTGTGTAATTCCTTTGCGAAAAAGAATATCCTTTATATGATAATTTAATTTACTCAGGCTGTCTACCTCAGCCGGTGTCCAACCAAAAGGATTGGGACCATAATCCGGACGGTCATAAAATTCGTACTGCAATTTTTCGGCTGATGTCATCAGCTTTAATCTGTCTGTCGGAAGTTCGGAATAGCCATATTGAAAATCGTAATCAATTCTCGTTTTACCAGAAATACCTCTCTTCGTCGTGATCACGATAACGCCGTTCGCCCCCCTCGATCCATAGATCGCAGTTGATGATGCATCTTTTAGGACGGTGAATGACTCAATATCTCCGGGGTTTATTGTTGCAAAATCGCCGGCATTCACCTGCACGCCATCGATGATGTATAAGGGATCAGTACTACCGTTGATAGAACCTTGCCCACGAATTGTCACGACGGCAGGAGACCCGGGTTGTCCACTCTGGGATTGAGACAACAGACCGGGAATTTTTCCCTGCAGCGCTTTATCAAAGGATCCCAGCGGCTGCATTTTTATTTCGTCTCCGGATATTTTGGAAATAGAACCAGTAACCTGCTTTTTGTTTTGTGTGCCATATCCTGTTACGATTACTTCCTGCAAGCTCCGGGCTGATTGTTCCAGGATGATATTGCCAGACCCATTTGCGACTGATACCTCTTTGTCTGTATACCCGACGTTTGTAAAAACCAAAACGGCGCCGGAAGGTGCAGAAATTCTGAAAGTCCCGTCAGGACCGGTTGTCGTTCCTCGTTTGCCGCTCTTGACACTGACGCTTACACCAGCTAAAGGTGTACCGTTTGCATCAGTCACCTTCCCCGTAACTACTTGCTGGGCCAATGCAAAAGAACAACACGCAATGATCATTACAATTAGCAGTGGTATTTTTTTCATAAACGTTAATTTAGAGATTGAATATCCTTCATCAGGACATGGCAATTGTACAATATGCTGCTTAAAAAAGCTGAAGCACTTTAAAAGAATTATTTAAACGTTAATATCCATATTTAAAAGGCAACGATGACCCGCTGCCTTTTAAAATATATTCGCAAAATCAGTAGCCTGAATTCTGACTTATCACCGGATTAGCATCTCTCTCGTTTTGCGGAATGGGAAAAATTCTTCTGAAACTGTTTAGCGTCAATGTTAGCGGCGTGACACCCACATAATTATTATTAATATTCACCCTCACTACATCGAGCTGTAACCGCTGCAGATCGAGATAACGCATTCCTTCAAAAGCCAATTCCTTTCTTCTTTCAAGAATGATATCATTTAACAATTGTGCGCCGGTTGACGTGTAACCTGCAAACGACGGATCTCTCTGCTTAGCCAACATATTTAAGTATAACGTGGCATTGACCTCATCACCCAAATGATAATAAGCCTCGGCGAGTGTTAACAGCACCTCGGCATAGCGAATGACTTTCACATCATCTTTGTCTGCGGCATTGCTGGTATTTTGATATTTATTTACAATGCGTACAGTTTGGCTGGCCCTGGTTCCTGTAATAAACAAACCCTTTCGGGCATCGGTGGCGGAGTATTGATTGTATAGATCATCGCTGCTGATAGCGTCACCATAACCCGCCTGGTCATAAAAATACGCTAAGGCATTCGTGCCATTATTGTTCACGGCATCGTTTGTAATTTCAAAAATCGTTTCCAGTTTATTTGAGACCGGTGCAGGATTTTTCCAATAGTTGAAAAGATTAGCGGCAGTAGCTAAAGTATATCCTCCATTATTTACAACATCGAGCGCGGCTGTTTTTGCAGCATTCCAATCACCCTTAAATAATGCTACTCTCGATTGCAGCGCACGCACAACATATTTGATGACGTATGAAGAGTTTTTGCTTGCAGTCAGAAGACCCAAGGCATCGCCCAGGTCTTTATCGATCTGTGCATATACTTCTGAAACCTTCGCACGACCTGGCTTTACGAAAGGATCGTAACTGAGTACAAGCGGCACTCCCTCTCCATTGGGATCAACCACATATTGCTTGGCAAACCAGTTGATGAGATTGAAATACATGATAGCCCTCATCGTCAGCGCCTCTCCCTTTAACTGGTTTGCGTTCGCGCTGGGAGCCACACTGGCATTGATAATATTATTGGCTCTCAAAATTGCCTTGTAGGCCTCGCCCCATGTTCCCAGCATATCTGCATTGGTATTGGTATAGGTGTAATTAAATTCCGCAATGTACCTGTTTGAATTTTGCGTAGAAATAAAAACATTGTCAGCAATGATGTCGCCATATAAGGGCAATGAGCGTCCATAAAGACTCGTATTTCTTAATTGGGCATATAAACCATTTACAGCGGCCTGCATTCCTGCTTCGTCAATAATGGCCTTGTCCTGCGCTACCTGGTCGTACGGGAACAAGTCAAGAAACTTTTTCTTGCAGGACGAGATGCCAAGGATTGCAATGATTGAGAGAAAGAAAAATATCTTTTTCATTTGTTTCTTTTTGATGTGATAAATTAAAATCCAACAGATATTCCCACGGAAATCGTGCGTTGAATCAATATTTGGAAGTCATTCGTTCCATTTATCGGTTGCTCCGGATCGAATGTGATATTCTTATCACGTGCCTTTGTCCACAGGTTATTTCCCCGAACATAAAAATGTGCGCTGCTCAATTTAACCAGGTCTGTGATTCTCCGGGGCAGATCGTATGAAAGCGTCAGGTCTCTGAGCCTGATAAAATCTCCTTTATAATACCATCTTGAAGACTCCGCATTTGAATTCATCGCGCCACCATAAACATATTTTGGAACATCCGTGATGTCGCCGGGCTTTTGCCAGCGTCTCAATTGTTTTTGAATTCTGTTTAACGACGGAAGGAAGCCATCGCTCCAGGTGATAAATCCCCAGTTGTCATAAACAAGGTTGCCATACTGGTAATTGAATTGAGCGTCCAAAGTGAAATTTTTATAGCTCAGGGATGTGGAGAAACTTCCAAAGCCTTTAGGCGATGCGCTGCCGATAATTGCTCTCTGCGCCTGCGTTACATCTGTTGTAGTTTGTTTTTTGGTTTCATCTGTGTACCACAGGGGGTTTCCGGTAGCCGGATCAACTCCTGCCCACAACCTCGTATAAATAGATTGGAAATCCTTCCCGACTCTGCGAATAAATGGAAGCGACAGAATATCTGCGTTATTATTCGCCAGTTTGGTTATTTTATTTTTGTTCAACGAAATATTAAACCCAATTTCCCAAACAAATGTTTTGGTTCTGACCGGAGTAGCATTTAACTGAAACTCCCAACCCTTATTGACCATTGTTCCAATATTTGCGTTGACTGTGGCGAGCCCTGTAGTTGCATTGTAGTAGCCGGATGTAAGTGATAAAGGCTGTGCTTGTATCAGCGATGTCGTGTTGCGATTATAATAATCGGCCGCAAGACTGACACGTTCTTTCCATACAGTTATATCAGCGCCTATGTCTAACGGTTTGTGCACTTCCCATGTCAGCTGATCATTTTGAATCTGGTTGGGGGCACTTCCAGGTAACTGGTTATACGGTGTGGCAAAAGTGTAAGTGCCTTGCCAGGCATAGTTGCCGATATCAGCGTTTCCTACTTTGCCGTACGATCCTCTTA
Source organism: Bacteroidota bacterium (assembly GCA_005883765.1). Taxonomy (GTDB): domain Bacteria; phylum Bacteroidota; class Bacteroidia; order Chitinophagales; family Chitinophagaceae; genus VBAU01. The sequence goes on along the minus strand of VBAQ01000042.1, from coordinate 14,326 downwards.
ATTTCAGAGCATTGATAAATTGAATACTCTTTACAAAACTCTCCTGGTCAAGATTCCAGGCTCCGCCTACTGACCAGAAGTCGCCATATTTCACATTCGTTCCAAAACGCGATGATCCATCACGGCGAAAACTTCCTGATACCGAGTATTTGCTTTTATAATTTAACTGAAGTTGCGAAAGAACAGATGTAAAAGAAAAATCCGCCCTCGCGGCACTGGCTGTAATCGGCGCACTGGGCACAGGTAAGGGGATAGCTGTTGTCACCGGCACACTGGTACCCGTAGCGGATATATTCAGTTGTTTTGATTTTTGGGCTTCATATGCTATTAAAAAATCAACGCCAAGGTCCTTGTTGAGAAAATCATGATGATAATTTAATTGATTCGTCGCGATCCAGTTTGAAACTCTTGTATTAAAATTCGATTCACGACCACCGGTGGTTCTCGCATCCCCAAAAAACGGATTGTAATACAATTGCTCTTCGAGATCGAAATAGTCAATTCCAAATCTTGATGTAAACTTCAGGTCTTTGCAAAACTGGTACTCACCAGAAAAATCAGACAAGAGCTTTACATTGTTTAGTCGTGTATAGTCGTATGCATTAATGGCAAGCGGATTATACAGCTGGTTGAAAGTTGTGGTACTAATGTTCAAACTACCATCAGCATTATAAGCATTTTGCGACGGGCGAAGCGAATAGGCATCAATGACCGGGTTCCTGAAATTACTACTTTGCGAAGGGGAGTTCTGCCGGATATAAGAACCAGTTGTATTCATGCTGAGTGTTAACTTATCAACCGGCTTATGCCTGATATTTAGAGTTGCGGTGTAGCGACGGAAATCGGAACCGATGATGACCGCCTTCTGGTCAAAAAATCCTGCCGAAGTAAAAAAAGTCGTTTTATTATCTCCGCCGGAGAGCGAAGCATTTATATTTTGGGTAGTTCCTTGCCTGGTTACTAACTTGACCCAATCTTCATCAGCCGTATTTGTATAACCCAGCGAGGCCAATGTAGCATCTATTTGTGCTTGCGTGGCACCAGCGTTTACGAGTCCTTCTTTGGTTAATGCGAAATATTGGTCCCTGTTAAGAGGCTTGGCCAGGTCATTGAAATATGCTGTGCTGCCAAATCCCGTCTCGGCGTCTAGTCTGAGTTTGCTTTTCCCTGCTCTCCCTTTTTTTGTTGTGATCAAGATCACCCCGTTGCCTGCCCGTGCTCCGTAGAGCGCCGTTGCCGCGGCATCTTTCAAAACACTTATACTTTCAATATCATTTGGATTGATGCCCGCCAGAGCATTAGAGGTGTTATTCAATCTTGAAAAATCGCCCGTGTTCACAATAACGCCATCCACCACAAACAACGGCGCGGCCCCTGCGGTGATGGATCCGATGCCACGAATGCGCACTTGTTGAATACCGCCTGGCTGCCCGGTGGGCGAAGTAGAGAGGAGCCCGGCTACCTTACCTTGCAGCAACTGGTCAACAGAAGTGAAAGGTTTATTTTCCGGTTCTTCACCATTTACTTTTGCTATAGAGCCGGTAACTTTTTTCCTGGATTGAGTGCCGTAGGCTACTACTACCACTTCCTGTAAATTGGCTTCGGCGGCCCGGAGCCGCACATTTACAACCGACTTGTTCCCTATCGATAACTCTTCAGTTATTTTCCCGGTATAAGAAATCACCAATTTTTGGGACTTGCTATCCAGCATAATTGAAAAATTTCCATTCACGTCTGTTGAAGTGCCCCGTTTTGTTTCCTTAATGATCACCGAGGCATTCACAACAGGTACACCATTTTCGTCCGTTACTTTTCCGCCCACAACGCGATTTTGTGCTGCCGCAAAAAGAAATGGGGGCAAAAAAGCAATTAGGAAAATTAATTTTTTCATTAGCATGTAATTTTGGATTTGAAGAATGAAAAATCAACTCTAAGGCAGCAATATCTGCCAACATGCTTCACACCAGCAACAGCTTATTTACCCAACCATGAATTTTGATAAACGAAGCAGCGTTATTAAAAACTGAATAATCCTGATAATATATCTCTTTCGTCCATCGGGCAAAAAAATTGATTTATCCTCTTTGACCATTCGTACCTGAATACGTCCACGAATAACTATTTGCTAGAGGTTAACACGAAGGACAAATAGATTTGATGTAGATGTTCATTTTGATGAATTGTTTTTAATCTGCCCCCAATCGTGAAAACTTAAACCTAAGGGACCACTGCTGTATGATTCGTGACAAATACATGAGAATGTTTTTTATACCCTTACTTGGAATAATGATACCAGCTGTTTCGGGCATCATCACCTATCATTATTATCCATGGATCGAAATCATTGCAGCCAACATTTATTTCATCGCCACCTCATTTTGTATTTGGAAAGGTTCAAACTGGATACACAGCAAACTCAGAAGTTATTTTGAAGTGGGTAGTAACCCATTCCCAAAAATTGCAGCGTTCTGTGGTATTTCTTTTCTGTACGGTTGTAGCCTCGGAACCATATCGACCATGCTATGGTTTTACCTGTCAGCAGATGACTTTAGCTGGAATAGTCTTTTTAAGTTCAACGTAGTCTGCGGGCTGGCTATAATTGTCTTTACCCTGATATATGAAATCTTGTTTTTGAACAAGGAAAGAGAGCTCGATACTAAGATCGTGCGGCAGCTTGATCGCGAACGTTCACAAGCAGAATTGGAAGCTCTGCGAAACGAACTGGACCCCCATTTTATTTTCAACTCTCTCAATAGTCTAAACCATCTTATTTTGAACAATCCGCCGCAGGCTTATTTATTCAATAATAAATTGGCGCAGGTCTATAAATACTTTTTGATCAACAAGCACAACGAACTTATATCGATCTCAGAGGAACTTGAATTCATCGACAGCTATTTTTTCCTCCTGAGCATACGGCACGACGATAAATTGAATTTAGAAACACAGCTGAATGAAAGCAATGAGAGGTCGATCATGATTCCGCCGCTTGCCTTACAGATATTGATAGAAAATGCGATCAAGCACAATGAATTCAATCACGAGAATCCATTGCATATAAAAATTGCAATGAATCATTCATATCTCAAAGTAAGCAACAATGTAAAACCAAAGCCTTACCTCGTCAATTCGACGGGAATCGGTTTAAAAAACCTGAGTTCGCGCTACAGAATACTCTGCAACAAGGACATTGTGATCGAAAACACAGGAAAAGAATTTACCGTGAAATTACCATTGATAAATCAACAAGAATCTCTAAAAAATTAAGCCATGTTAAACACAATTATTATTGAAGACGAAAAAAATGCGCGGCAGGGTCTTATTGATTCCCTGGCGAATATTGATGCTAATGTAAACGTGGTGGCGCAGCTTTGCACCGTAAGAGAAAGTATTGAATATTTCAAGACGGCTCCACAGGCCGATCTTATATTTTGTGATGTTCAGCTGGAGGACGGCCTCTCATTTGAAATATTCAGCAAGGTCGAGATCAGAACACCGGTAATTTTCATCACTGGCTATGACCAGTTTGTAATGAATGCCTTTGAGTACAACGGAATTGACTATTTGCTAAAACCTGTAAGCGAAGATGAACTGCAAAAGGCAATTATAAAATACAGAAAACTGGAAAAGCATTTTAGCAACCAACCCTCACTGAATAACCTGGTTCAATATGTAAACACCAGAAAAAAAACAAGGCTGATCGTAAAAAAAGGATTGGAAAACATTTCCCTGCGACTTGAAGACATTATTCTCTTTTTCACAGAAAATAAAATTGTTTATGTTGTTGATAAATGGAGTAAAAAATACCTTGTAGACAGAAACCTCGGCGAGTTGGAAGAAGACCTCGATGATAATATTTTCTTTAGGGCCAACAGGCAGTATATCATCAACATAAACTATATAAAGGGATTCAAGTCGTACGAAAAGGTAAAACTGCAGGTCGATCTCATTATTCCCGAATTAAATTATTGCATCATCATTAGCCAGGAAACCGCACCTGCCTTCCGGAAGTGGATGCACGAAGCGTGAGGTTCCAAAAGTTTCAAATGATTAAGGGGTTTCAAAAGTTTAACGGGTTTCAAAAGTTCAATACGTCTCTTACTAACCTCTGCAACCTCTGAAACTCTTGAAACTCTCTATATCGCCTTTACCACCTTTGCAATTACACTGGCCTTACCTAATGTGTAATAGTGCAAGACGGGAACACCGAAGTTTTTCAATTCCTTTGACTGTTGTATCAGCCATTCTGTTCCAACCTGAGCTACCTCTTCATCCATTTTGCATTTAATAATTTCATTGGCAAGCTCACTCGGTATATCAACATAGAATGTCCGTGGGATCACTGCCAATTGTTTTTTTGTAGTGATAGGTTTTAGTCCTGGAATGATAGGAACGGTTATCCCGATCTCGCGGCAGCGTTTTACAAAATCAAAATATCTTTGGTTGTCGAAAAACATTTGCGTTATAATATATTCAGCTCCTGAGTCAACTTTTGCTTTTAAAAAACGAAGATCGGTTTCCATGTTAGGGGCTTCAAAATGCTTTTCCGGGTAGCCAGCAACTCCCATACAAAACTTTGTTTTTACAACACCTTTCAGGTCATCTTCCAGATAAATTCCATTGTTCATGTTTGCGACTTGTTTCATCAGGTCAATCGCATAACGGTGACCATCGGGCTCAGGTTCAAAAAAAGTTTCGTTACTCGGCGCATCGCCACGAAGAATAAGAACATTATCTACGCCAAGAAAATTCAGGTCTATCAGTGCATTTTCCGTTTCATTTTTACTAAAACCTCCGCAAATGAGGTGAGGAACCGCATCTACTTTATAATGATTCATGATCGCAGCACAGATGGCTACCGTGCCAGGCCTTTTTCTCACTTCCACCTTTTCAAAGGTGCCGTCCGGTTTCTTTTTGAACATCGTTTCGCTGCGATGATAAGTAACGTTGATAAATGCTGGTTTGAACTCCATCAACGGGTCAAGATGATCATAGATCGCACTAATTCCCTTTCCTTTGAGTGGCGGCAGTATCTCAAACGATATAACGGTATCCTTTGCCTGGTTAATATGCTCAATAACGGTCATTGGTCATGAAATATTCGTGCAAACTTAAGCATGCAAAGGCCAATTACAAAGGATGAGTCCAAAGCTATGAGATCATTGAGTCTTTGGACCACTAATGTCAGTCGCGCGACTTACAAGTGACCGGCGTGTGCCGACTAGTCAAAATTTGTAAATTGCATCAATGGCCAGCAGAGTTCGAACTTTTGCCAAAAAATTTCTAATTACTCTCAATATTATTCTTGCCTTATTTTATTTGTTGGCCAGCCTGGCACCTTATCTCAATCCACACCGATGGTGGTCCGTCTCTTTGCTTGGATTGTTTTTCCCTTTTTTATTTGCCTCACTCGTACTTAGCATCCTGTTCTGGTCCCTTATAAAATGGAAATATGCCTTGGTATTCTTTATCGTTTTGATCTTTGGCTGGAACAGCCTGAAGGTTTCTTTCGCTTTCCATATGACTCGTCAGTTCAATTATGAAAAGCAACCACAAGCATTGAGGGTGGTTTCATGGAACGTAGCACGCTTTGTAGAGATCATGAAAAATAATAACAAAGGCAGCCAGACCCGTTTAAAAATGATGGAACTTCTGAAACAACAAAATGCTGATGTGCTTTGCCTGCAGGAATTTCACACCTCCTCGGAACGGCCAGGATACTACGATAACATTAGCTACATACAAAAACAATTAAATTACCCATACTATTATTTTTCTTTCGATGAAGACGGCTCAAAGCTCTACTATAGCTCAATTGTTTTTTCAAGACTTCCGATTATTGACAGTGGCCTGATCATTTATCCCAGGCCCAGCCTCCCGGAAGTACTCCTGCATATCGACGTAAAACTAAACCAGGACACTGTGAGAATATTTACCAGCCACATGCAATCAGTACAATTCAAAAAAGACGATTATCAAAGGATTGACGAGATAAAAAATTATGAGGACAGCCTTGTTACAAATTCAAGAACGATTTTTTCGAAATTAAAAAGAGCCATACAGTACCGCAGCGCACAAACTGTTATCGTTAGAAATCAAATACAGAGCAGCCCTTACCCGGTAATCTTTTGTGGCGATTTCAATGATATTCCCAATTCATACACGTATTATAAGATCCGCGGTGACATGCAGGATGCTTTTTTGGAAAAAGGCTTTGGCATAGGGCGCACCTTCACTGCTTTGTCACCTACCTTGCGCATAGATTACATCCTGGCCTCCAAACAATTTTCTATCCTCCAATTCAACCGGGTCACAAAAAAATACTCTGACCACTACATGCTGGTGGCTGATTTAAGCCTGAAAAACCGTGGACAGTAAGTTGCAATTATTTTACGTGAATGGTCAATTGTGAGTGGTGAATAAGTTGGTGTCTCTTGACCACTCACAATTCGTCACTGTTATGCATATGTTGATGTGCTAGCCCCTAAAGAATTTTCTGTCTCCAATTTACCCGGTTACAACAAAATTCGAAGCCCACAACACGCGGCTGATTTAAAACTCAAAGGCCTTCAACAGTAAGTTTTATTATTTTTGGTCAATGGGCAATCCTGAATGATATTCACAATTGACCATTCACAATTCACGATCATGGGCGAACTAAAAGTCTACAATTCACTGTCGAGGGAGAAAGAAGTTTTTAAATCGATGACCCCGGGGCTGGTGGGCATGTATGTGTGCGGTCCCACGGTGAGTGGCGAAAGCCATTTGGGCCATGCGCGACCATACATCACGTTCGATGTTATCTATCGCTACCTCATGCACCTTGGATATAAGGTCAGGTATGTGCGCAATATCACAGATGCCGGACATTTCGAAGAAGAAGGCAGGGAAGCTGAAGATAAGATTTCAAAAAAAGCTGTGCTCGAAAAACTCGAACCCATGGAACTGGTGCAGAAATATACCAACCTTTATCATTGGGCTATGAACCAGTTCAATTGTCTACCACCTTCCATAGAACCAACGGCAACAGGCCATATTGTAGAACAAATAAACATGATCGAAAAGATCATCGCCGACGGTTATGGCTATGTAGTGAACGGCTCCGTGTATTTCGACGTGATGAAATATGCCGAGACGCATGATTATGGGAAACTCAGCGGACGGGTGATCGATGAACAGCTGGAGACAACAAGAGACCTAGAGGGACAGGAAGAAAAAAGAAACAAGGCTGACTTTGCTTTGTGGAAAAACGCGGCTCCTGAACATATCATGCGCTGGAAAAGCCCGTGGGGCATAGGTTTTCCGGGCTGGCACATTGAGTGTTCTGCTATGAGCACAAAATACCTCGGTGAGCAGTTCGACATTCATGGCGGCGGAATGGATCTATTATTTCCACACCATGAAAGTGAAATTGCACAAAGCACCGTATGCAATCATGTGCCTCCTGTCCGTTACTGGATTCATAATAACATGATCACGATAAATGGCAGGAAAATGAGCAAGAGCCTGAATAATGTGATCAAGCTGACCGAAATGTTCAGTGGTAACCATCCAATGGTGGAAAAGGCCTATCACCCGATGACGATTCGCTTTTTTATTTTGCAAACCCACTATCGCAGCACACTCGATTTTAGTAATGAAGCATTACAAGGCGCAGAAAAAGGATTGAAGAGATTGTGGGAAGCATATGAGAATTTAGGAAAGTTACGAGATGCGGGATACGAGATGCGGGACGACCAGGTTGATACCGACCTCGAATCGCGAATCACGAAACTCGTATCAGAATTTGATGAATTCATGAATGATGACTTTAGCACAGCGAAGGTGTTAGCAAATATGTTTGAGCTCGTGCCCCTGATCAATTCAATGAAGGATAAAACTATTCCAGTTTCATCTCTGTCGAAAGAAACATTTGGCCTGCTTCAAAAGCAAATGAAAACTTTCGTTGAAGATATTTTTGCTTTCAAGAGCATCAATGAAGAAGACAATGAGAAATTGCGCGGCGTGATGCAACTGTTGATCGACATTCGCAAAGAAGCCAGGGGCAGAAAAGATTTCGTTACTTCGGATAAGATCCGCAACCAACTTCACAGGTTGGGAATTTCCTTGAAAGATGAAAAGGATGGAAGCATTAGCTGGAGCATTGAATAATTCCCAAACTCTAAACGGGACTGGTAAATTATTGTTTATGAGATTTATTTTTCTACTTGTTACACTCACTATTCCGTTATTCTTTTTTTCACAGATCAAGAAAGCTCCGGAGAGAAATGAAGGTGAAGGACCATGGAATCAACTTATCATTCGGGGAGTTATTCTTGTGGATGGTACGGGAGCACCACCGGTAGGGCCGGTTGATATTGTTGTCGAAAGAAACAGGATCAGGCAGATCCAGATCCTTGGCTCGCCCGGAATTGCAGTTGATACGGTAAGGCGTCCTAAACTATTGCCCGGTGGCAAAGAATTGAATTGTGAAGGCATGTACCTGTTTCCGGGTTTTATCGATATGCATGGACACATCGGCGGGAAGGAGCAGGGAACACCCGCGGAATATGTTTTCAAATTATGGATGGCTCATGGCATCACTACCATTCGCGATCCCGGAAGCATGAATGGATTAGATTGGGTGCTTGATGAAAAAAAATTAAGTTTTGAAAATAAGATCACCGCTCCCCGGATTTTTGCATACACCGTATTTGGACAGGGAAACAAGGAGCCGATCACAACTACCGAACAGGCCGTTGCGTGGGTGAGAGAAAATGCAAAAAAAGGAGCTGACGGAATTAAATTTTTTGGCGCCGCTCCCGAGGTCATGAAGGCAGCCCTGGAGGAAAATAAAAAACTGGGTCTTCGCTCGGCGTGTCACCATGCACAGCTAGGGGTTGCGAGGTGGAATGTGTTGAACAGTGCGCGGGCAGGGTTGACATCTATGGAGCATTGGTACGGTTTGCCTGAAGCATTGTTTGAGGACAAGACGATTCAAAACTATCCGCTCGATTATAATTACTCCAATGAACAGAATCGTTTTGAAGAAGCAGGCAAATTATGGAAACAGGCAGCTCCTCCCTACAGCGACCATTGGAACAAAGTGATGAATGAATTGCTGTCTCTTGATTTTACGATCGATCCTACATTCAACATTTATGAAGCGAACCGTGACCTGATGCGGGCGAGAACGGCGGAGTGGCACGAGAATTATACCTTACCTACACTATGGAAATTTTATGAACCGAGCCGTGTATCACACGGCTCCTACTGGCATAGCTGGGGAACCGAACAGGAAATTGCCTGGAAAGAAAATTACAGGTTGTGGATGACATTTGTGAATGAATATAAAAATCGTGGTGGCAGGGTAACCGTCGGGACTGATGCCGGTTTCATTTACGAACTATATGGATTTTCATATGTGAGGGAATTGGAATTGCTGCGAGAAGCCGGTTTTCATCCACTCGAAGTTTTTCGGAGCGCTACCTTGTATGGAGCACAGGCATTGGGCCAGCAAAAAGATCTTGGGAGTGTGGAAGTAGGCAAGCTTGCAGATTTCGTGATCATCGATGCAAATCCGCTGGAGAATCTTCAACTACTTTATGGCACAGGTGCTATTGTGCTGAATGAAAAAAATGAAGTCGTAAGAAAGGGCGGAGTAAAATACACGATCAAAGACGGGATCATTTATGATGCTAAGAAATTATTGGATGATGTGAGAAAAATGGTTGATGCCGAAAAGGCAAAAACCGGATTTAAGATCACCCAGCCCGGAATGAAGGCGTTTTAGATTTATTTGATCATGACGGACGGTTCCACCTGTTGAGGTTTCGCGAAGCAGGAAGGAATTACTGATGCAGAAACTGCAACCCTCTAAATTTTGATTGCTCTCACCATTTCTCTTTTTCCCGGTGGCCCCGGAATTTTTTCAACTCTGAAGCCGGCTGCTTCCATGGCTCTCCTTACTTTTCCTTTGCTGGAGTAAGTAACGAGAGCTCCTTTGCATCGTAACAGTGAAAACATTTTTTCAAAAATTTCTTCGGTCCACAATTCAGGTTGAACGTCGGGAGCAAAGGCGTCAAAGAAAATAAGGTCAAAGGCCTGCCTGCCGAACAGGCAGGTTCCGGAAGTTCCAGGACTCGAGACGCTACTGGTTTCGATGCCGGCCATTGGCGTCGGCATTTCAAAGTTCAATAGGTTCACTTTCCTTTTCTTGAAAATGAAGTTTGATCCTAACACGACTTCTTTTTCCCATTCACAGGTGTGAAATTCTTCAAAGGTCTTTTGCAGATCATTCCGTTCAAGAATGCCGCAATAATTCAAAGCCCGCGCTTCATCAATCGTCAACGGAAATGCTTCTATTGTTTCATAATAAATATTCTGATCCAGTTTTTCTGATTCAATTAAAGTAAGCAAAGCGTTCAATCCGGTCCCGAAGCCCATTTCAAGAATACTCGTCGGGTCTGACCGCTTTAAGCGGCCTGACCCGTACAACCCAGCTTCAATAAATACATGCTTAGATTCCTGTATCGCACCATGAATGGAATGATAGGTAACATTCAACTCCGGTATTGAAACCGTACGGGACCCGTCCGCGGTATAAATGATTTTTCTTTCCACTCAACAAATTTCGAATTACCGGATGCATTTTTATTACTTAATTATTAATTATTTCATGGAATACATTACACATCTCAGCAAGGATGAAAAACTAAAAAAGCTCATCGGGCAGCACGGAACGTTCAAATTAAAAAAGCAAAAAAATCTCTACTTATATCTCTGCTATTCCATTATGAGTCAGCAACTGTCAACCAAAGTGGCAAGAGTGATCAGGCAAAGGTTTATTGATCTATACAGTGGGGAGCCTAGTCCGCAACAAATTGTAGATACTCCCTTTGAAAAATTAAGAGCGATCGGACTAAGTAATGCCAAAGTGAGTTACGTGCAGAATGTGGCGCGTTTCCAGATCGAGAAAGGAATGGATCACAAAATTCTTTCAAAGTTGAACAATGAAGAGGTAATTGAATACTTGACACAGATAAAAGGCGTTGGACGATGGACGACTGAAATGTTGCTGATGTTTGCGCTTAATCGCGAAGACGTTTTTGCAATTGATGACCTTGGACTACAACAAGCCGTAATTCGACTCTACGATCTGAAACACCGAAAGAAAAAGATCATGCTTGATAAGATCTCAAAAATATCACTGCAATGGAGCCCTTACCGCACCTATGCCTGTATGTATTTGTGGAGATGGAAGGACAATAGCCCAACTTAACTGGATTTGGTTGTCAGTCCATTGTGAAATGTGAAACGTGAAATGTAAAATAGTGCTTTTCACGTTTGACTTTTGACGTTTCACCTTATTTTTTACCTTCTGATTCAACTTTCTTTACCGCCAATTTCAGCAACTGTTCGAGATTTTTTACAGATTCTACTAACAGTAGTAAATACTCCTGGTCCATTTTTTTACCGGCGGATGTTTTATAAAAACTTATTAGATCATCAATTTCTTTTTCACTAAAGGTCCTGCTATAGAGATTGATCAAACTATTCTCGATGAGCTTGCCCGTTTTTCCTGTCGTGCATTCCGCAAGCAATTTGCTGTAAAAGTCTTTCGTGTGAGTAGTGTCCTTTTGCTGCTCCTCCGTTAATTTAAGCCGCAAAATAGTCCCGATGGTCAGTCCTCTTTTTTCATCCAGGAGCAACTTTATTTTTTTTGTTAGCGCATTGTCTGGTACGGACAGTGTATCCGATCGTAAAACATTCGCCGTATCCAATGCCTTAATCCTATTGATAAAAGCACTGTCGATCTGTGAATAAGAATCAAAAAAAATTAACAAGGTCAAAGTGAAAAGAGTAAGTTTCATACGAAGTATTGTTGGTTACAAAACTACGTTCTCAAACCTGCCAAGTGCAGCTTCGTCGATCCATGCACCCAATCCTGGTGTTTCAGGAACTTTTACAACGCCATTCTCATGATACGTTAATCCACTACTCACGAGATCTTCAGTAAACATGAGTGGTGTATCAAAATCACAATACAAAATATTGTCACTGCATAAGGCCAGGTGTGCAAAGGCGGTCATTCCCAATCTCGATTCCATGAATGCGCCTACCTGCATCTTCATGTTTGCTTTTTCAGCCAGCGCGATAATTTTTAAGGCATCATAAATACCTCCCGATTTTCCAAGCTTAATATTCACCATGTCACAAGCCTTTAGATCAATTAACCTCCTTGCATCATGATGATCGCAGCAACTTTCATCGGCCATAATGGGTATCGGGCTCTTCTTTCTTACTTTTCTCAACCTCATAAAATCCCAGCGCGCTATGGGTTCTTCACAATGCTGGATGTTATACCGCTCCAACTCTTTCAAAGTAGCAATCGCAGTTTTTATATCCCAGCCCTGGTTTGCGTCGATTCGGAGGGGAAGTTCATAGCCTATTGCCTCGCGTATCAGGTGAATGCGCTCTGCATCTTTGTCCTTGCTCTCGCCTAGCTTTACTTTGATGACAGGAAAACCCTGCTCTTTATATTTTACGGCATCTTCCGCCATCTTTTTTGCCTCTCCAAGACTGACAGTGTAATCAGTCGCCAGCGTTTTATTATTTTTTCCACCTAAAAATTTATATAGTGGCAATTGTGCCTGTTGCGACGCGATATCATAAAGTGCCATGTCAAAAGCACTTTTAATACTGCTGTTCCCATAAATTGTTTTATCCATTGCCTGCACGCACTCTTTTATGTCCAGCGCATTTATACCTTGTAATATTTTAGCGAGGTATTGCGCCACGATAAAACAAGTGTCTATGCTTTCGCCATTAATACTCATATACGGACTGCATTCCCCGAAACCGGCGTAATCACCTGCCTTGATCACCACGACAACACTCTCGGCATTGTATTGTGCGCCAAGCGAGATAACAAATGGTTCTTTCAAAGGAATGACCAGTTTATAAATCCCAATGCTTCCGATCTGACAATTCTTTTTTGCCATTACAATGATTTGCTTGTTTTAAAAAAGTATTCGCAAGCCAGCGGTTATCATGGCAGCGAGCGGTGCATTATTATTTACGAAAAGATATTTGCTGGGGTATTCTGTTGTGGGTATCCACACCCTACCTTCCGAGTATATATAGACCTCTCCTGCCAGGGGAAGTTCCCAACCCAACCCCAGGTCTAGGGAGAGTCTCTTAAAATGTCCTTTGCCATTGATCGGTTGCGAAGGTGCCGTGTACAATGAAGTGTCAATCGTCGTTGAATAAGTATTGACAACTTTTCCGAATATCAGTCCAAAGCCCGTAATGCTATAAAGATTCCATTTTTTCTCAGCATCGCTGGCTCCCACAAAATAATGCTTCCATCCCAATGAAATTTGTTCGAGGCGAACCTGGGCGTTGTTAATAAAAAAGATTTGCTGTGGAGTTGTAGTTGGAGACTTTGCAGAGGCGACCAAAGGATTATTAAATTTTCCTTTTGAATAATAACATACAGAAGCATAAGCACCTCCCTTCGGAGTAAAATGCCAATCAATAGCCACATCTTGCCCAAGGGCCCAGAATTGCTGCTCCTTCTTAAAACTTCTTTCAAGAAGTGATAGGTACGTGAGGTTTCATTTGTATTACATGCAATCAAAAGAACAATTAGAAGAAATAATATAAATCGAAACATCAATTGTAGTTTAATTACCTATTATCGAGAACAACAAAATAGCAGCTAAGGAATGGCTTTATGCAGTTCGGCTGTCAACTATTTCATCAGCTTCAATTCCTTGATAACATTTTGTGCTCCGCCTAGTTTATCAATGCACCAGAGTACATAGCGAATGTCTACACAAATCGTACGGTTGAGATCCTTGTCAAATGCGATCTTATGGCTTAGCGCTTCATAATTGCCGTCGAATGCCAACCCAATTAATTCGCCATTGGCGTTCATCACTGGGGAGCCGGAATTGCCCCCTGTAATATCATTCGTGGTAATAAAACCAACGACCAGGTCTTTCAAATTCTTGTCAGCATACTGGCCAAAATCTTTTTTGCGCATCAGTTCAACGGCATTGGCCGGAAGATCGAATTCATAATCGCCCGCCACATATTTTTCAAGTACACCTTTTGCAGTCGTAACGTAATTATAATGCACCGCATCGCGGGGATTGTAGCTTTTTACACTGCCGAAGCTTACTCTCATGGTGAATGTGGCGTCGGGATACATTTTCTTTGCTTTCACAGTATCCATCTGCATAATGCCCTTCAGGTACAGTCGTCCCAATTCATTATTCTTTGCAACGAATTGCTGGTAATAAGGCGAGTACTTGCCGTTATAATTCTTGGTGAAGGTGCT
>VBAQ01000183.1 GCA_005883765.1 Bacteroidota bacterium | reverse complement strand
TGTGCTGGAGATGACAGTGGAAGAAGCGGTTGAATTTTTTCAGCAGGTGCCTTATATCTATCGCAAAATAAAAGTTCTGGAGGAAGTGGGGTTGGGTTACATTACATTGGGTCAGTCTGCTGTGACTTTAAGTGGTGGTGAGGCACAACGCGTAAAACTGTCAACTGAATTGTCAAAGAGAGATACGGGCAAGACTTTTTACATTTTAGATGAGCCAACCACTGGTTTGCATTTCGAAGACATCCAACATCTGCTGGATGTATTGAATAAATTGGTTGATCGCGGGAACACAGTCTTGGTAATTGAGCATAACATGGATGTGATAAAAGTCGCGGATCACATTATTGATCTTGGACCTGAAGGAGGGGACGGTGGAGGAAAGATCTTGTTTGAAGGAACCCCGGAAGAATTGACAAGCAATAAGCAAAGTTATACAGCGGAATTTTTAAGGACTGAACTATTTGCTCGTAATTAAAAACCCCGGGAGCCGGGGTTTGAAAAAATTATCAGGGAGCAGTTGGTGGTTTCTTATTTTCTAATTTAATAAAACCAGCCACCCACGCCACGCCGGCTAAACCTGCAATCAGGCAAATCCATAAACCAATTCCCGAACCCACGCCACCGAAACCTCCGCCAAATGAATTAAGCCTTAGAAAAAAGATCAATGCTCCTAACGCAATAGCACAAAAAGAGGCCAGTGCTATTTTTTTAAAATCGCCATCCAACTGTTTTGTTCTGTCTCCTAAAAAACAGCTTATAGCAACGCCTACTATTCCAAGAAACGAAAGTATGCCCCAGCTTCTAAAACCATTTATTGAGCCGGAACCCAAGCCATAGTTAATGGAGACCCAGGGAAGTAATAAAGAAATGAATGCAACGACAGCTACTATTAAAGAATAAAGCTTTTGCTTGTGGAAATTCATTTGTTCCATAAAAGTTGATTTTGGTTTGGCCTACTCTTGTGGCTTTTCGGCAATCGCCCCTGGGATTTTTGGGATTCCAGGTGCATCCCCCATAGGGCTTTTCAATTTAGAACTTTTTTAAAAGAAAAGATTAAGTCTTTTTTGATTGTTCAGAAAAAGTGAAGATGCTTAATGCTGGCGTGAGGCAATTGACGCTCAGCGAAAGTTTTGCAGCGGGGGGTTATCTAAAAATGCCCGTAAATACGGCAGGGAGTGATTGCCCCGAAGGGACTCCTTTCGGAGAGAAAAATCTTGTTTGAAATTTACCAGGACCGGCCGGTAGGTTTCATACGGATATCAGATTTTACCAATTTCCCCGCCAGTACGGGATTCTTAGTTATGGTAAAGAAAAGAACTACGGTATTAATGTGCCCGGTAAGGTTGGCAGAAGGTAGTTAATAAAATGCGTATACTAGACTATGAGAGTACCAATAGAGAACGGATTAGGTTTGATCAACCAGGTATTAGATTTTATTAAGCCCTCTGCCTTACCGGAACAGAGTTGTGTAAAAGAACTTTTATTTGAAAACAATTTTTCCTGTCATCAGGTATTCGTCTTCGGCAAATACATGATACATGTAAGAGCCTCTCTTCAGATCACTGATCGTTTTTCTCTCGCCTGCCTTCATTTTATAGTTGAGCACCATATTGCCAGATACGTCAAATACCAGGAAGTCTATTTCTTTTTTATTTCCAGGCCTGGCAACGACGTGAACCGCTTTTTTGATCGCATCAGGGAAAATTCTTACTGCGTTTTGATTTTTAAATGGCCTTTCCTTTTTCGCAGGCTTTTTGTCATCATCAAAATTTGCTTGAGTTAAGAAAATCGCGGTCCTGTTTGCGGCCAGCATGTGTGTAGTGGCAGCACAAGCAATAAGAATGAAGAAAAAAACTTTGACACACGATGATTGAATGGCTGCTTGTTTTCGATTCATAGGGTTTTTTTATAGGTACTAAATATGTTTTAATAATATAACGGGCATCGTAATTGGCGCATGGCTCTTCCATTAGGTGAATTGTGACCATTTAATCTCCAACCCATCCTGATAATAGTGGAAAAGAACGCATCATTTTGTTTGGGATCGCCTCTTTGCTCATCTATTGCGGGAGTTCTTCCCTGCACTACCTTATCACCCCTATAATATAAACTTCTCGCTTCGGCTGCTTTATCGGGCGATAAGTATTTATTGAATAAAAGAGGATCAATATAAGTTGTGCTAACATCGTCTACATAATCAGTAAACAATTTTCTGTGCAATACTTCCGCGCCAATGAACATATTTTCCTTTACGTAAAATTTAACGCCGAAGCCGATGGGTATTTCCATTTGAGTAAGACTGTACACTTTTCTGTCGGGATACTCAGCGAAACCTTCTCCTTCAGTATGCAGCGGTTGAAGAGCAACCCAGTTCCCATTATCATCTTTTGTTTTTGGGTTAAAATGATAGACGCCTGCGCCTATCACACCGTAGGGACGCAACTTGCCGAACAATCCATCATATTGTTCGATAAAAACGCTGGGATAAAATTCTGCAGCCACATATCCTTCTATTAAGTTGGATCTGAAATTAAGGTTTCGCCATAGGCGAAAACGCTCGTCACCACCCTTGTTCGGCGCTTGTTTGTCATCGCCTTCCAAAACACCCTGGTTTACCGCTACGCGAAAAGCCAACCATTCATTTGGAGTGATGCTGACGAATATACCCTTGCACAGTTTGGTCATTGGGAAATCGACATCTTTTACAAATGTCCTTCCGATGCCATAGCTTCCACCAAGATCACCCAAAAAGAATAAGGGACCAAGACCAAGACCAACTTCAACTCTGCCATTGCCCGCAGTAATCGATTGGGAGAAAGATTTGAACGAGGAAAAAAGAATGAGAGCAAATACGATTGCTCGTACAATAGGTACAATTCTTTTCATAGATACTAGATTTTACTGGTTTCTCTTATTGGATTTACAGCGAACAAAATAGAAAAGAAAAATAGCAAAACAAATGAGTGAGAATTTATTTTTTTATTGTGTAAAAACTTTGAGTTTTTCTACTTAGAAGATTTACGTGAAATAAAAAAAGAAATTTGGGATTTGGAATTTGAGATTTGGAATTTGGTTCTTACGAGCCTGGTCTCACCATTTCAATATGCTCAATGTCATCCTCCCGGTATACATCACCGGATTGAACAAAGCCGAAGGATTCATAAAATTTTTTTAGATAGAGCTGTGCACCAAGTTTGATAGGAACAGGACCGAACAGTTTTGTAACCGCTTCAATAGATTCCTTCATTAAAATTTTACCTATTCCGTTTCTTCGTTCTGCAGGTGAGGTGACGACACGCCCGATTGAAGGGAGCTCATATGCAAGACCCGCGAGGATTATTCTTGAATAGGCCAACAATTTTTCAGCGCTCCATCCCATCAGGTGATAGGCAGGCTGGTCTTTGTTGTCGGCGTCCTGGAAAACGCAGTTCTGCTCCACTACAAATACCTCATTCCTTAACTGCAGAATGGAATAGAGTTCTATCGGTGAAAGCTCATCGAATTTTTTCAGATGCCATTTGATCATGGAGAAAGATAAAAAATCAAAGTTATGCCAAAGGTCCAAAGGTCAAATGACTCCGTTGGAGACTCCTTTGGAGCATCCCTTTGGGGAAAAGCCAAAGGCCAGTAACCTGCAGGTAAGCTCTTCTATTTTATCTTGATAAGGGTATGGGCATGACAGGCAAACTTTCATTTCCTTCGTTGCTCACGGATTCAACGGCGAAAAAATAATTATCCTTGGAATACGGTAGGTCCATTTTTAATTCTGTTGTGAAAAATTTCCTTTGCCATACCGGACTGGTTGTCTCTCTCATCAACACGTAATAACCTTTCACTTTTCCCGTCTTCGATGCCTTCCACGAAAGATTGGTGAAATTGGTCAACTTCCGCGTGTCCACTTTAACCTCCTGGGGCATCGATGGAGATTTTGCGAGATTGGCGAGGTTGCAAAGATTCATGCAGGTGTTCTTTCTCAAATATTCGAAGTCCATAAACTGCAGCAAGTCGCCATACTGAATGTCGTTTTCCATCCTTACATCCTGATGTTGATGAGCATAATTCTCATTCATTTCGGTAATTCTCACTGCAGCGAAGCCCCTTTGTACATAGGGAATGTGATCACCCCCGCGCAGAAAACGATCATTGCGATACACCATTACAATCTTAAGATTCTTTACATACCGCTCTCCAATTTCCTTTACATGCCGGGCCAGCTGCCTCGCTTTTCCATCATTCTCTAATCCCAGGTTCCTGATCGTCGTCTCAGTTCTACCCGTATCTAATACGGAAAGTCCTTCACAAAAAACCCGCACCTGGTTATTGCTGGCCGCGTTTGTTTCGTTTTTGTTGTTACCACCCATGATATCATTATTCAGAACGGCCTCAATATTCCAATTTTCTTTTTTGGCCTTCTCTGCCATATAAGTTGAGCCCAGTAATCCTTGCTCTTCTCCACTCACGGCTACAAAAATAACAGTGGCGGGAAATGAGTTTCTGCTCATTACTCTTGCGCATTCCAGCACCGCTGCCGTGCCACTGCCATCATCGTCTGCACCGGGGGCGTCGCCCGTGCTGTCCATAACATTAGTTCTCATATTATCCAAGTGGCCGCTGATAGTAAATATGCGATCGTCGGCAGGATCTGTTCCTTTTAATCTGGCCACCACATTGCCTAACAAGATATCTCTGTCTACCCGACGACCATCCTTTTTATAAGTTGTTGTATCAATAAATGCGGTTAACCCTCCGCCCGACTGCCTGGCAAATTCATTAAAGCGACTCAGGACCCAGGTTCGGGCTGCACCGATTCCCCTGTTCGGATTCGTTTGAGTGCTGAGTGTATTTCTTGTTCCGAAGCTTACCAATTTGAGTACGTATGACCTTAATGAATCAGTCGAAACCTCTTTCACCATTTTTTCAATTTGCGGATCTTTTTTTTCTACGGTCTGGGAAAATAAAAAGATGGAAAAATAAACTGAAACGAAAGCCAGGATCGATTTTTTCATTACGCTCATTTTAACAATTAAAATTAAGGAAGCCATTTCAGTAAGTTGAAAACAATTAATTTTAACTAAATGATTATTATGCCCGTCAAAGATTTAAGTACGGTTCATGATTTGACCAGTGATCTCTTTAAGCCGCCATCAACTAAACAAGAGTGGGACCAATACAAGTTGTCGGAGGAGCAGATAAATTTCTTTAAAGAGAATGGATACCTGGCCGGAGTAAAAATGCTCGAAGATTGCCAAATTGCCCGGTTAAAAAGTGAATTG
>VBAQ01000182.1 GCA_005883765.1 Bacteroidota bacterium | reverse complement strand
TGTGGTTTGGATGATTCAACAAAAGAAAATGGTTGTCTGCAATACATCGCCGGCAGTCATAAATGGGGCTTGCTTCCAAAGCCCGTTATTGCGGGAGAATTGCAGGGCATTAAAGATTTTTTAAATGCCGATCAGAAAAAACAATTTGAGAATCCGCAGTTTGCTGAAGTAAAAGCAGGAGAAGCGATCTTTCATCATTCGCTCACCTTACATGGTTCGGGAGAAAATAA
>VBAQ01000181.1 GCA_005883765.1 Bacteroidota bacterium | reverse complement strand
AATTCCTTGTCATAGTGAAGAGGTTTAATGGATGAAAATTCCCTTTAGATCAGGCAGAATTAAAAGTCCTTGCTGTTGCCTTCAGAGAGACGAGATCATAGTTGTTACCAAAGAGTGAGACTTGAGCAGCATCGCGAAATAGTTATAAAGTTTTTTTGGAAAATTTTTACAGACTTCAACGACGCTCAACTAAAATATGAAATCGTATTAGCGCAGGATCTTTATGGGAAGAGTTTTTTCGCGGCTCATGGCTGCAGTTTTTCTTTTTAAAAAATGAGAAAAATAAAAAAAGAAAACGCCTATGCTCCGGCTGGTCGCCTGACCAACTTAATTTACTCACATTGGTTGGCCTTTCTTGCAAAGAAAATGGGTATCTTTTTTACTGAACAAAAATGTCCCCCTATAAAGATCTCTTTGCTGTGGAACTGAATTTATGTTGAAATATGAATCGCTTATTTAGCCAGTCTCTTTAATAAACGGCCTTTGATCTTTCGGATTATAAAAAAAATGATCAGGATACTCATGCTCCAAGAAAATTTCTCAGTAAGGAAGATTCTCTTCTTGTTCTAGGCTGGTCAATCGCCTTATTAACTCTATCGCAAATAAAACTGGTAAAAAAAATCCACAACCGAATCGCCGCAAAATGGAGCGAAAAAAATTGTCGACGGTAAATCTGAATGAAGCGTTATCCTTATCAGTCTCAATCATTTAGAATGATCAAAAGAATCTGTCAGAAAGCTTGCAAGTGTAAACTCTTAGTGTTAGTTTTGCTGCGGAAAATCCCATTTGTCTTTTGAAAAACTACGATCAGATCAAGTAGATTCCGTACCATTCATATTCTTATTCTTTCCCACTCAATGGTTGGTTTCTCCCTTTAGCTGATTTATTATCCAATTTCCTCGAAGAATTTATTTATCCGTAAATCCTAGAGAAATGAAAAGTTCTGTACTCTCTTTACTGATGTTACTACCTGTAACGTTCTCTCTGAAAGCTCAGGATTTACCTGGTGCTACAGCCAATTTACAAACCTTGCCAGCAGGCAGCTATGTTATAGCAATGGACAATACATTGCAAACAAATACTGCAGGCAATTTCAATTTGAAAGCTTACGGGCTTGTTGTCTATTTGCTAAACAATAATGTAAAATTGAAATGGGTTATCGCCGCTGGAAAAATAAAAGATGGAATTGATTTTTCGGGTTCCGCTGAACAGTTTCAACCCGCACTTATCGCAGGGGGGATTTTAAGAAATTTTAAAGCCGGCCCTTTTGTGATCGCGGCGACCGATACTACCGGTGTGAGCAATTTGATCACAGCATTCTACACTGCCAATAGTTTGACGGGTAATAATCGTCCCAAAGTTTATCGCTTGACGACGAGTGCAACGACAGACATTCGCTACGATATGACCGGCTTTAAACCTAAAGCTGCTATTCTAACGGATGGAGGAAATCAAAGTATACACATTGCGTACATGACAAACGCCTCCATTCCATCGACTAACTATGCTAACAGCACCGGAAGTGACCTGTTAACGAAGTGTTTTACTTTTGCCAGTGAACCTCATAATGCTGTTGCAGACGATGCTACTATTGCGGGCATAAAATCATTTGTGAGTTATGGCGGCAATTTTCTTGCTGAATGTGAAGCTATTCAAACCTATGAAAACAGTTTGAGTGGCCATTTACAAACTACTAACGGCATCCACGTTACCAATACCAATGTTAGTACAGCCGCGGTCATCTTCCCAAATGCCGATCTTTCCTTTTCCCAAATTGATGGAATATTTGATATTAATTATGGTGGAAGTGTAAGAAACTGGACACTCGCCACCGGCAGCTCATTTGCTAATAATGAACACAATCATGCATCCGGTGGAACAATATCCGCTCAAACTCCGATAGGAGCCAGTGTTTCTAAATTGAATGCTATCGGACAAAAGGGAGGCCTCGCATTTTATCTTGGTAATCATAATTTCGCCTCGCTTACTGCTATTGAATCCATTAACGGAATCAGGATGTACCTGAATGCATTTCTGACTCCAGTAACAATTAATTCAGGTTGCCAGACCGGAACGCAGAATATGCCTTTAGCAGTGAAACTTATAAATTTCCAGGGTAATCTGAATAATGATAAAGTTATGCTGGAATGGACAATTGCCGATAACGAGACAGCACAGGAATTTGATATAGAAAAGAGCTTCGACGGAAAAAATTTTGTTACTGCCGGGGTCTTATTCGCTGATCATAAAATCGGAACAGAAAAATATAACTTTAATGATATTATGAGTACAACAGGCAGAATGTACTTTAGACTGAAAATGCATGACCGGTCTCAGGCAATAACTTATTCACAGATTCTTGCCTTCCAGGCAATAGCCGATGTTGAAAATGAAATAAGAATTGCTACTAACCCTGTCAACGATAAACTATCATTCAATTTTCAATCATTCAATAACCAACAGGCAGAAATCAGTGTATTTGACCTGAACGGACATCAAAGGATGACGCAAACTATTACAATGCGCGTGGGATCAAATTTCATAAATTTGCCTCTCGGATCAGCTTTTACTACCGGAGTATATATCCTGAAATTAAATACGGGCGCAGAAATGAAAGGAATAAAATTTGTTAAGCTATAGCCGACATTTTATCCTCATCATGTCACTCGGATAGAAATTTATTTAAGTCTAAGACTTATCAACAGCAAGAAATCTTTATCGTTCAAAATAACCTACTTGGCCGACTTACGAGAGTCGGTTTTTGTTCTAACATTCGTCTTGTCACTTTTTTAATTTACCTCTTGTAATTAACAATTGTTGTGATTTTTAGGCTACTTCAATACGGGAAATCTTACATAATTGTAACCACTTATAATTTCCAGGGCAGAAAAAGCAGCGTTGCATGGAAGAACGAGTGGCCGAGATGTTTGAAAATGAATTCACGTATCCGGATGGTTTAAGGCATTGGTTCGAGCTTAGCATCCAGCCGGTGCCTGAATGGACTGTTCATCTTTCAATAGACAAGCATCAGAATATAATACTGTGGCAAACAGCGTCCGAGTACAATAACAGTCATTTTGAAGTGGAAAAGAGCAGCAAAGGCCAGGCGTGGTCAAAAATTGGAACTGTCAAAGGCGCGGAAATGTCTTCTACCCTGAAAAATTATTCATTTATCGATCCTTTAATCCAGGCGGGTATTACGCATTATCGTATCAGGCAGGTTGATATCGATGAACGAAGCCACTACTCAACCATTGTGAGCACCACCCATACACTGCAGCATTTTATGGCTGATGTATATCCAAATCCACTCGACGCATCTTCTGTCGTTACGCTTTATTCTGATCATAATGATGAGGTGACATTGAAGTTAGTAGACGCACAAGGAAGATGGTAGTAAAGGACCTGTGGCCATTATCAAAGGGAACAAATGAACCCTCACTGTCTAAGATGAACCACATTGGCAAGGGATATTATTTTCTGCACCTTCATAGCCCAAAGACCGGCCATTCAAAAACTATCAAATTGTTGAAGAAGTAATTGCAAGAGATTGCGCCAGGGCAGAACAAAATAAAAAAGACCACCCCGATTTATCGGGATGGGTTTAGTTTTTTATCTACCTTCCAATTATTGCTGGATCAGTCTGAGTCGTTTGTGCTTGTCACCCTGCATCATGTCGACAAATAAACACCCATTTTGTATTGTTTCTTCAAAGTTTGTCAGACAGGTTGGGAGATGTCTGAACTGTTCTGCCAGGCATATTTAAATCATTGTTGAAAATCGAAAATCTCATTTTGGATCTTCAAGGACCTTTATAACCTCGAAATATGTTTGGTTAGTAAGGAGGCTATATTACAAATTACAATGCCTTCCTTTGTTTTATAATCTTCGATATCAGGCACGACAACAAAATTCTTTTTTGTTTTAAGATCAGCAATACTTTGCAAATTTCCTTTGCTGATAGTGGGGGCATTGCTAAGCTTTATTTCAATGCAGGCGACAGGATGAACTCCCTTTGCAAGTACAACATCGTATTCAGCGCCGGCCTGCGTTCTGTAATAATACATATCCATGTTTTTTGGTTTCATTTGCTTCACTTGTTCTACCACATATCCTTCCCACGAAGAACCAACAACCGGATGTCCTTTTAAGGAAATGATATTTTGCACATTACTCAACCGGTGCAACACCCCACTATCCCTGATGTATATTTTGGGAGCTTTCACAAGGCGCTTTCTCGTGTTGAAAAAGAAAGCTGGCAGCCGGTGCACCAGGAAAGCGCCTTCGAGGAAATCAATATAACGATTAACAGTAGGTGCGGTAATGCCCAATGAACGGCTGATCATTTCTGCATTCCATGTTGTACCGTTTACATGTGATAGCATGTTCAACAATCGGCTGATTATGTTACTTGTCAGGTCAACGCCAAACAAATGGCTCAAATCCCTCTCCACATAACTCCTGATAAAATTATTCATCCATTCTGCAGCCATGTTTTCGGTTCTTGCCAGCAAGGGGGTAGGAAAACCTCCGCGGAGCCAATGCCTGTCGCGGGTTATTTTTTTGGGCAGCTCGGTAAAGTTTATTGTGGATAATTCTCTGTAAGCAATGCGCCCAGCCAGTGATTCTGAAACCCCTTTTACCAGCTGTGGGGATGCACTTCCCAGTAAAATAAATTTTCCGCTACGCCTGTCTTCATCTATTACTGACCTCAGCACGGAAAATAATGAAGGAATGGTTTGAACTTCATCAATGATAATACATTTGTCTTTATTGTCTGTAAGAAAAGTATAAGGATCAGCAAGGCGACGCAGATCCAAAGGATTTTCCAGGTCCAAATACAGACTAGGTCTTTTTTGTACAGCGGCAATTTGGTGGGCAAGAGTGGTTTTACCAACCTGCCTGGCACCCACAATTGCCACAACAGGAAATTGTCTTAATAAGGAAAGTATTTCT
>VBAQ01000041.1 GCA_005883765.1 Bacteroidota bacterium | reverse complement strand
TCCCGGTGGAAGGATCCACAACTTTCGTCATTTCATGGATTTTCCTGAAAACGTTTTTGAGAAAAAAAGTAGCCGTAGAAAGCCATTCGTTCATCCTTTACTGATGGATGAGAGAATAACGGACGTGGTGATGGAAAAGGACGTCATGCTTCAATTTCCTTACCATTCATTTAATGCTGTGATCGACCTTTTGCGCGAGGCTGCTGTGGATCCTGAAGTGACGAGCATAAAGATCACTTGCTACAGGCTCGCTTCGCAATCAAAAATCATAAATGCCCTCATCAACGCAGCAAGAAATGGGAAACATGTGACCGTTATGCTCGAGCTGCGTGCGAGGTTTGATGAAGAAGCGAATCTTGAATGGAAAGAGCGACTGGAAGAGGATGGTGCAAGAGTACTTACTGGCATCCCTGATATGAAGATCCATGCCAAGCTCTGTGTAATCAAAAAAAGGATCAATGACCGCAACACGTATTATGGATTTGTGAGCACAGGTAATCTTAATGAAAAGGCAGCAATGGTTTATGCTGATCATTGCCTGCTCACCTCCAACCAAAAGATCATGGCTGATGCCAACAGGATCTTTAATTTCCTGGAACAACCCAAAGGTGGTGAGCATTTTTTGAAGGCATGTAAAACGATCATCCCAAGTCCTATTGTGCTGCGCAAGCAGCTTCATAAATTGATCAACACCGAAATTAAAAATGCAAGGCAGAAAAAACCAGCTTCTATTTTGCTAAAGATGAATTCGCTCTCTGATGAAGATCTTATTGACAGGCTGTATGAGGCTGCGAAGGAAGGTGTAGAAATTAAACTGATAGTGCGTGGGATATTTTCCATGTTGTCTGAAAATAAAAAATTTAAAAAACCAATAACTGCAATCAGCATCGTGGATGAATACCTCGAGCATGCACGAGTGTGGGTATTTCACAACAATGGCAAAGAGAAAGTTTACATATCTTCGGCCGACTGGATGGTGCGCAATCTTGATCATCGCGTTGAGGCCACTTGCCCGATAACGGAAGAAGTGATAAAAAAAGAATTAAAAAACATTTTGAACATTCAGCTGAGCGATAATGTCAAGGCCAGGTGGCTCAATAATGAATTGAGCAATGATTATGTTTCTTTCAAGGGAAAAAAGAAGATACGCTCACAGGTGGAGACCTACCATTTCCTCTCAAAAAAAACATTGAAGCATAGTGAGATTGGCAGCCATTGATATAGGAAGTAATGCAGCCCGGCTATTGATCAGCGATGTTGTTCCAGGCACAAAAGCGAATCCCGAGTTTATAAAAATGGCTCTTATCCGCGTTCCGCTTCGATTAGGTTTTGATGTATTTGATAAAGGTGAAATTTCCCCCGGGCGCACGGACAAGATCATTAAGACTATAAAATCCTACAAATATTTGCTGGATGTGTATGAAGTGAAGCACCTGAAAGCTTGTGCAACCTCCGCCATGCGGGACGCAGTCAATTCAGGCGATATCATAAAAAAAATAAAAGCAGAAACAGGGATTGAGATCGAGATCATCAGCGGCCAGGAAGAAGCTTCGCTGATCTACGAAAACCACATCGCAGAAAACCTGGATAAGGACGAGTCCTATTTGTACATCGATGTGGGTGGTGGAAGTACAGAACTTACTTTTTTCAGCGATGGCAAACTCGTCTTTAAAGATTCATTTGATATTGGAACCATCCGTTTGTTAAAGAACCAGGTTATGGAATCGCAATGGGACGAGATGAAAGAATTCATCAAAACCAGGACAAAGGGCTACCACCATGTGACCGCGATTGGTTCGGGCGGGAACATCAATAAAATATTTTCCTTGTCGAAACGCAAAGAGGGAAAACCCCTTTCTCTCGAACTTCTTCGCGATTATTACAAAGAGTTCAGCACTCTTTCTGTTCCGCAACGTATCGCACTTTATCATATGCGCGAAGATCGGGCTGATGTGATCGTGCCTGCACTACTGATCTATATCAACGTAATGCGCTGGACGGATACCGAGGAGATATTCGTGCCGAAAATTGGACTGGCGGATGGCCTGATTCACACGTTATACGAAGAAGTGAAATTGAAAGATGGTAATATCAAACCATTCAATTAAAATGTGAGGTTAGATCTTTTTCAAAGTAATGTCATACCGCAGCGGTGTATGAATGTTCATTAAATTTCCCTGTATATCGATAGTTGACGGGGAGCAAGGAACTGAAGACTGCAAAGAACAGGCATGCAAAACTGTAAGAAAGCTGCTGCCCCATTCATCTTCGGCAATCTTAGTCATGGAGAAAGTTTGAAAATTTATTTCATTTCCATTTTGCGTGTAGGTTCCATCAGTTAAAGAATTCCTGAGAGTATGGCCTGCAAAGGCGTTTCTATCTAAAAAGGTTAGTACTATATCCATGTTTGATGTGGGCGGAAACATCATCGAACCTGTATTTTTATCGTACACCTGTATAAGCTTCCATGAGCCGATAAGTTCACTGGAGTCCGTAGCATTTTTGCGGCATCCCGAGAGGATAAAGACAAAAAACAAAGAGACAGGGAGTATTTTTTTCATTTCAGGAAAATAATAAATAAAAGTACTAAAATTTATTTGGCCGCATGGAAACTGCCAAATACTGCAGGGACTTGCAAACTCAATAAAAAAAAATCCCCACTGAGCAGCAGGGAATTTTCATAGGTGTTTATTCACTGGATATTGGATATTTGATTTCATAGGAAGGATTAGGGACGCTTGGACATTAGGACGGTAGTTTTTGATAACTACAACAGCACAAATTTATACTCTTGGAGAGGTGTAGCGATTGATAAAAAGCCGAAAGGAGGATTATCTTCGGTCAACGCTCTCAAACGCCGGATAGGCTTGAATCCGACACGATTGCCCTCGTAAATTACCTTAGAAATTTTACGAAATCAATCGCTGGGCCAGCTATGTTGTTTCTTAAGAATTCCAAACCGATTAATAAAGTCGTTTAAACTTTATCGATTTACTAGCTTTAGCGAACCCTCACTGTAACGATTACCTATGTCGGGATGCCTGCTTACAATATCTTCAATTTTTTGAAGTTCATTCAGGCTCAACTCTATATCTACAGCAGCAGCATTTTCTTCAAGGTATTTTCTTCTTTTTGTTCCAGGAATGGGAATCATATCATCACCTTGTGCCAAAACCCAGGCAAGTGCCAGTTGGGCCGGTGTGCAACCTTTGTCATTCGCCAACTCAGCAAAATCATTAACGAGCCGTGTATTATTTTCCCAATGTTCATCGTCAAAACGAGGAAGAGTTCTGCGGAAATCGTCTTGTGCGAGGTTTTCCTTATCGTGTACGGTGGCAGTTACCAATCCTCTTGCTAATGGGCTATAGGGAATGAAGGTGATGCCAAGCTCACGAACTGTGTCCAATATTTCACCTTGGACGTCTCTCGTGAGTAACGAATACTCGCTTTGTAATGCGGTGATAGGGTGAACAGCATTTGCTTTCCGAATTGATTTTGCAGACGCTTCGGACAAACCGAGATAATGAACCTTGCCCTGGGTTACTAATTCCGCCATAGCTCCGACAGTTTCTTCGATAGGTACATTCGGATCCACTCTGTGCGCATAATACAAATCAATGGTATCAATTTTTAAACGTTTCAAACTCTTGTCCGCTGCCTGCTTGACATACTCCGGTGAGCAATCAACATAAGTTCCGGGTGTGCCCGCGAAATTTGAGCTATCACCTTCTCTTTGCCTGAATCCGAATTTTGTCGCTATAAAAACTTTACCACGATTCGGCACCAGAACCCTTGAGATTAATTCTTCATTGTGGCCAAAGCCATACATATCTGCGGTGTCCCAAAAATTAATTCCTAACTCTAATGCTCTGTTCAGCGTGGCAATAGATTCCTCATCATTGCGTGGACCATAAGCAAAGCTCATACCCATGCAGCCAAGGCCAATCGCCGATAATTCTTTGCCGGTATTACCAAGTTGCCTGTATTTCATGATTTAGATTTTTAATAAAAAAAAATTTATCTGCTTCACGACGGAAGAGACTCGTAAAATGATTTACCTTTTTTCATTAATTCGCTTTCCTGTTCTTTGGTGCAGTCGCAGCCAACGCAACTCCAGCGCAACTCGCCCGTTTCGTGCCCGCAGTTTTTTCTATCGGTAGCTTCAACAATTTCGTGCAACTCAAAATATTCTTCCCAATAGAGTTTCTCTTCATCAAGCGGTGGATGGCAAAAACAAACTTCGATCCATTCTACGCTTCCATCTTCCAATAACCTCGCGTGCTTCATATCGCGAATGTATTCTCCACCGGCTACTGAGCCAGATCCTAATTTGCCATCATCAATTGATTTCTTTAATTGAAGCTGTTTTTCTTTTTTGAGTATCGCTTTGACAAAATAACGCATAATAAAAATATTTATGCTCCGCTCCAAGAATTGTCAATGCATCAATAATAATGCCCTATCACTATTTCCATCCGCCTCCTAAAGAGCGGTACAGTTCTACGACTGCGGTCAATTGTTGTCGCTGAATCGAGGCAAGACTTAATTCGGCTTGCAGGGCGTTCGCCTGCGCTGTTATTACTTCAAGATAATTGGCGAGGTCACTTCTAAATAATAAACGTGCATTGTAAATGGCACGATTCAAAGTATCAACCTGGTAAGTAGCTATCTGCTCCTGTTGTTTTAATTTATCCACCTGCACCAATGCATTGGATACTTCACCCACCGCTTGCAGCACTGATTGCCTGAATTGAATAACCGCTTGCTCTCTTTGCAACTTGGCAATTTCGAATCGTATTTTTAATTGTCTTCTTTTGAAAATGGGTTCTGCTAATGTACCTGCCGCCAAACCAAATAAAGAATTTGGAATGCTGAACCAATTGCTTGACTTGAATGATTCCAGTCCTCCACCCGCTGTAATGTTCAGTGCAGGATACATATTGGCCTGTGCAACACCAACCTGTGCGTTGGCCGCCACTAATGCCATTTCGTTGGAACGAACATCGGGTCTGCGGCTGACCATTGAAGCAGGAAGACCAGTAGAAAGATTTTCTGTCATCGCAAATTGATCTAATCCATTTTGCCGTTGAATTGCACCTGGTAATTGTCCGGTTAAAATCTGCAAAGCATTTTCCTGTATGGCAATATTTTCCTCGAGCTGTGGAATCAATACTGCTGTGGATTGGCGTTGCGATGCAGCCTGCTCAACAGCAAGCGTTGTTACAATACCGGCATTTCTTAATAGCTGTGTTGCCACTAAAAAACTGTCACTTAGGGCAAGATTTCTTTTAGTAATTTCTAACTGCTTATCAAACATTAGCAGGTTGAAATAATCTTGCGCAATGTTCGCTACCAGCTGGGTCTGCACAGCTTTTGCCGCTTCATAAGTTTGAACATATTCAGCACGGGTTGTTTCTTTTTGCCGCCGAAGTTTTCCCCAAACATCCGCTTCCCAGGAAATAGTTGCTTGTGCAGAATAATTTTCTACATAGCTCTTTCCCAAAAAACTTTTAATGCTGATTCCGTTAAGACTATTATCAGAAGGGCGGCTAACTTGTCCTGTGATCTGTAAATCCAATTCAGGAAGTTGTAAAACCTTAGCCTGCTTTACTCCCTGTTGTGCAATCTCAATTCTTTTTATTGCAATGAGCAAGTCATGGTTATACTTTATTCCTTTATCAATTAAGGTCTGCAGATCAAGATCTGTGAAAAATTTTTTCCATTCAATATCCGCTATGCTACTCGTATCAGCAAAACTCACATTATTAAATTGCTTTGGTAGTTCCAATTCCGGTCGCTGATATTCTTTGCCAACTTTACATGAGGAAATAAAAATTATAGAGGATAAAGGAATAATAATTTTCAAAAACCGATTGGCCATTGCCTCCCGATGGCGATCGGGATGTCGATTGCCGGTTGATTTAATATTTATCTTTTGAATCATAAGTCTCGTTGTTTTATTCATTATGAAAATTATTCTGACAAACGATTTGTTGTATCTATCGAGTTAGGTTTACCCGTAATCTTTTCCTGCAAAAACTGGAAGATGACAAATAGCACAGGAATAATAAATACACCTAGCAAGACGCCTGTGAGCATTCCACCCAATGCACTTGTGCCGATAGAGCGATCGCCTAATGCTGATCCTCCTTTTGCCCAGGTAAGCGGAAGCAAACCCACAATAAATGCAAAGGACGTCATCAGGATCGGGCGCAATCTTAATTGTGAGGCCTCCAGCGCAGACTCCATCAAACCCATACCGGCCCTCCGCCTCTGCACAGCATACTCAACAATCAGAATTGCATTTTTGGCGAGTAACCCTACTAGCATTATCAAACCCACCTGCACGTAAATATTATTATCAATGCCTTTTAAATGAATAAATGTAAACACCCCAAGAATTCCTGTAGGAACAGAAAGTATGACAGCAAAAGGCAGAATGTAACTTTCATATTGAGCTGCAAGAAGAAAAAACACAAAGACCAAACTCAATATAAAAATCAAGGTCTGCTGCGAGCCGGCATTGATCTCTTCTCTTGTTTGTCCTGTCCATTCATAAGAAAAACCTCTTGGCAAAGATTTTTGAGTTACTTCCTGGATTGCTTTGATCGCATCGCCGGAACTATAACCCGGCTTTGTAATTCCATTAATTGTTACTGCGTTAAACAAATTATTTCTTGTTACCGTTTCCGGGCCATATACTCTTCGCAGATTTACAACTGTGCTGACCGGTACCATCTGTCCCAAATTATTTTTTACAAAAACGTTATCAAGTGTCGCCGGGTCGGCACGATAAGAAACATCAGCTTGCACTATGACGCGATAAAACTTTCCAAAGCGATTGAAATCAGATGCAAAGCTGCTTCCATAATAAGTCTGCAGTGTTTGCAACAGATCACTGACCGAAACACCTAACTGTTTTGCTTTGGTTTCATTGATATCGAGCATATACTGCGGGTTGCCCGTGCTAAAAGTTGTAAACGCGAAAGCTATTTCTTTTCGTTGCATTAATGCACCAATCAACCCATAAGCCGTTCCTGCTAATTTATCCAATGAACCGCTTGTGCGATCCTGGAGCATAAATTCAAAACCACTCGTGTTTCCGAATCCTTGCACGGTGGGAAACTGAAAAAGATAAATACTTGCTTCTCTTATCACGCTGAGTTTTTGATTGATCACTCCCATTACCTCCTCAACCTTATTCACAGGTCCTCTTTTTCCAGGAGGCTTCATATGAATAAACCCTATAGCATAATTGGAACTGGTAGCATTGGCGATAAAATTTAATCCGGTTACTGCGCCCCGTTTCTCTACTGCTGCCACCTGATTTAATAGGCTATCCACTTTGTCCATTACTTTTTGTGTTCTATCCAACGACGCGCCAGGAGGAAGATTAACTGAATAAAGGATAAATCCCTGATCTTCGGTAGGAATAAAACCACTCGGTGCTTTTTTTGCCATCCAGAAAGTCCCTAATGCTATGATAATTAATCCGCCAAGAGCAATCCATTTTTGACGAATAAGAAATTGTATGCTTTGTCTGTATTTATTAGTCGTGGCCCGAAAACCTGCATTAAATGCATTTAAAAATCTTCCGGCAAATCCTTTTTTGATAATATGCCCTTCTGCATCTCCATTGTGCGGATTTTTCAAAAACAAAGCACACAAGGCAGGACTAAGTGTTAATGCATTTACTGCAGAAATTAAAATCGCCGTTGCCAGCGTAAAAGCGAATTGCTTGTAAAACACGCCGGCGGGACCTTGCATAAAGCCAACGGGCACAAACACTGCAGCCATTACAAGAGTAATTGAAATGATGGCGTTGGTTATTTCACTCATAGCCTGAATAGTCGCAGATCGGGCCGGCAGTTTTGTTCTTTCCATTTTTGTGTGAACTGCCTCCACAACCACAATGGCATCATCCACAACAATACCGATTGCCAGCACCAACGCGAATAGAGTGAGCAGGTTGATGGTAAAGCCAAACAACTGCATAAAGAAAAATGTTCCGATCAATGCAACAGGTACAGCGATTGCGGGAATTATTGTTGACCGGAAATCCTGCAAGAAAATAAACACCACAATAAAGACCAATATAAATGCTATCACCAAAGTTTCTTCCACTTGCGAAATAGACTCATCCAAAAAATCCTTCGCACTGTACATATTGAAATAAGTAATGCCCCTGGGAAAATTCGCTGCTGCTTTTTTCATTACTTTATCAGCACTTATAAGAATATCATTGGCATTAGAACCCGGTGTTTGAAAAATTCCGAGAGCCGCCCCGGACTTACCCTGCACCGTAATGTTTGAGCCATAGGAAAATGAGCCAAACTCTACCCTTGCCACATCTTTTAATCTTACAACCGATCCATCGGGTGCAGATTTTAAAATGATATTTTCATAATCCTCATTCTTCGAAAGTTTTCCTTTGTATTTAATTATATATTCAAAAGATGCGGTGCTTCCTTGCCCAAATCTTCCTGGCGCGGCTTCAACGTTCTGTTCTTTGATTGCATTCAATACATCCTGAGGGGTTAAATTGTTTGCCATTAACCGGTCAGGCTTCAACCATACGCGCATAGAGTAGTCTTTTACGCCAAATACAAATGCCTGTCCCACGCCGGGAATGCGCTGCAATTCAGGAATGATATTAATCTTGGCATAGTTTTGTAAAAATGTTTCATCATAGGTAGTGTCGGTGCTGTATATCAACGGAACGAAGATCATACTGTTCTGTTGCTTCTGTGTCGAGATGCCGATCTGTGCAACTTCCTGGGGTACCTGGCTCACCGCTCTTGAGACGCGGCCTTGTACATTTACCGCAGCGAGGTCGGGATTGGTTCCAACTTTGAAATAAACATTAATCGCCATTGAACCATCATTGCTTGATGTAGAAGTCATGTAAGTCATGTTCTCTACACCATTGATTGCTTCTTCCAATGGCGTCGCTACGGCTCTGGCCACTACTTCCGCACTGGCACCGGGATAACTTGCAGTTACCTGCACAGTGGGCGGAGCAATATCAGGAAACAATGTAATGGGCAAAGTGAATAGTGAAAGCAATCCTAATAAAGTAAGTATGATCGATACTACAGTTGATAAGACCGGTCTTTCAATAAATCTTTTTATCATTTCGAATTTGTTTAGTTGAACCGCTTTACGGAAGCAGCCATTAATTTGTAATTTTATTTTAGTAGCCCGGTTGAATTACGATTGTGTTGTTTGTCTTCCAGACTGTATTGTATGGACTCTTGTAGTTCCGGTCGTTATTGAGTCGGAACAGTCCCTGTAGTGGCTAGTTTTTCTCAGGGAGAGCAGTGCTTTATAGAGATTTAGTTTTTAGCAAACTGTCCATGGATATAAATTGAGGTTGTATCACCGCACCGTCCTGCAGCCGGTCAACGCCCGAGTACACAATTTTTTGTCCAGGGCTCAAACCTTCCTTCACCAGGTAATAATTGCCGCTTCTTCCAGCGATGGTGATTGGTTTGCTTGCTACTTTATTACTATCGCCCAGCACAAACACCAGGACTTTATCCTGTAATTCAGTTGTGGCTTCCTGAGGTATCAATATAGAAGATGTAAGTTCGTGCGGTATTCGAACGCGGCCTGTATTACCAGATCGCAATAATCCATCTTTATTCTCAAATGCTGCGCGAAAACTGATCGAACCCATCGTATTGCTGAACTGTCCGGATACAATTTCTACTTTCCCTTTCTCTGGGTAGATACTATTGTCAGCAAGAATCAGATCAACAGGAGGCATTTGCTTTATTTTTTCCTCAAGTGTATTGCCCGCGTATTGATCTTTAAATTGAAAAAAATCGTTTTCACTCAATGAGAAATAAGCATACACTTTTTTAATTTCTGAAATCACAGTCAATGGCTCACTAGTTGTTGTACCCACAAGGCTTCCTGTTTTAAAGGGAATTCTGCCAAAATAACCATCAACAGGTGCTTTGATCAATGTATAACCCAAATTGATTTGCGCATTTCTAACAACTGCCCCTGCTTGCGAAACACTTGCAGCAGCAGCGTCGTAGGCTGCTTGTGCAGTTTTCAACTGCACATCCGATATTACATTGTTCTGCACCAGTGGGGTTAATTTGGAAACATTGATCTGGGCATTCGCAAGATTTGCTTTTGCAGCCGCAAGGCTTGCTTGTGCATTATTTAATTGTGCCAGATAAGTATGACTATTGATTTGAAATAGAGGCTGGCCTTTCTTTACGTGGGCACCTTCATCTACAAAAATTTTTTCCATGTAACCATCTATCTGCGGGCGGATCTCAATGACCCTGCTTCCTTCCAGAGATGCCGAAAATTCCTGGTAAGTGGTAGCGGGCATAATATTTACCGTAATCACTGGTAATGCCGGCGGAGGCGGCATTTGATAACCAGAACTTCCCGAGGAGGAATTGCAGGCATACAAGATGATTGCCGCCGCAACTATTGTGAGCAAGAGATAAATTACGTCTTTGGTTTGTTTCAATAATATTTTCATTGTAATCAGATTGGTAATAAAAAAAATTGGTTAGGTATCAGGTATTATTAGCTCATATATTTAAGACGATTGAGTAACATAATATTGGACACTTGTTGAAAAATTTTTAATGGTATTTTTCCTAGCTATTTTCATTTGTCAAGAAAATAACACACAAAACTAATTGCAAGCAAATTTCGTCGAGGGGTGCGGTTACGGCAACTTGAGGGTGGATTGCGACTACATGTTGTTTCAAGTACTCTTTTTCAATATGGAGTCAACTACAGCGGAACATATCCTTAATTAATTTCAACTCAGATTTTTTATGAAACCTTCAATGGCGTCATCTAATACCATTTTGTTCAACTCATCGGATATATCAGAATTGTCCATGAACTTAATAGATATCAACCCATGTAGTATGGACCAGAATGTGTGGTATTTTAAGCAGACATTGGAAGAAGGATCTTTGCTTTTTTCGATCATCTGAGTAATCGGCTGCATAACCTGCTTTCTGAATTCACTTCTTTCAGGAAAACATTTATCAATCTCACAACCCTGCATGCCTAAGCCAAACATTAGCTGGTAATATTGTTTATTCTTCACAGCAAAATGCCAGTAAGCGTCGGCAATGGCCTTTAGCTGCTCAGCAGGTTTTTTGGATTTTTCTTTTGCCTGCTGAATTTTTTTTGAAAGTAAGCGAAATGCCTCTTTGCCAAACTCCATCAATATTGCTTCCTTGCTTTCAAAATGATCATAGATCACTGGCACGCTGTACTCAATCGCATCAGCAATCTTCCGGATGGATACTGATTGCCACCCATCATCCTTGACCATCTGCCACGCGGTGGCAAGAATTCTTGACCGGACTTCTTCTTTTTGCCGCAAGCGGCGTTCGGCTATACCCATATTACCGTTTTACCTAACACCGTTAGCAAATATAGCGGTGTTTTAAAAGATCAGCAAAAAAAATTATTAAGATTTTAATTTTTGTTTGATAAGACCCCTTTAAACTACTATGAACGGTAAATCTGTTATCTCACCAATTTATCTCTGATCTCTCTCCAGGTTATTAGATGAATATTATTTTCTTTCAGAAGTGTCTTACAAGTTTCGCTGGTAAAGAAGTTGAAATCAGCTTGCCTCCATTCTGCGCCCCAGTCGGCATGATCAATTGTTGCTGCCTTCATTTCACTGTCATCGTAACCAACATGGAATATCAAAATACTTACGCCGGGTTGCAAAGACTTTAAAACGCCCGTATAATAATTTTCCATTCCCTTCTTATAATCGGCCGGACTGGCTGTGTAGATCATATCCAACAACACATCCTTCTCCGTCGTCATAGTGTCAAGGTTTACGTTAAAAGCAATTCGAAAACCAGGCTTGCTTAACATTACCGGCAGCTTGTATTCCCTTCCCAACTTTATCAGCACCTTCAGGTAATCGGTCCTCCCGAACAAAGTCCCCATGTGTGAATCAAGGTGTGTAACATCAATGCCAAAGCGTTTTGCTTTTTCAATTTGTGCCCTCAATTCGGTTTCCACTTCCTCCGCTTTGGCGGACCTATGTACAGAATCAACCGACGAAAATAAAAAGCCGTTCTTGTTTACTAAACCGGGCACATCGGAGCTGGAAGCTACTGGTCCCCACTTCAAATAATTCCATTCACTTGTGAGGGTAAGGTGCAAACCCAGATCGGTTGCAGGATGCGAACGGGCATAAGCGGCTATTTCAGAAAACCAGGGACAAGGGACCATGATACTGGCTGAGTTCACCGAACCGTGCTCCATTGCAAAGATGGTGGCTGCATTTTCGGAGTGCGACATCCCTAAGTCGTCGGCATGAAGAATCAGAAGCTTGGAGTTTTTCGGATAACCTAGCCTTTCCTGCAAAGTCTTTTGCCCACCGGCAATCAAAGCCTGCAAAAGAAAAACTGAAAAAAAGATTTTTTTCATGATGAAGCTTTTTACCTCTTAAAATTAAAGCAGTTTTACTTACCCACGCTTGGGCGTGCGACTGGCAATATTTTTGAACGAACAAGCCAGAAACACTTTAATTTCAAATTATGAAAAAACTAATTGGCATTTTAACCATTCTGTTCCTGTTAAGTTTTTCGGTGACAACTCATGCTCAAGTGGTCAAAAAGACTACCCATGCAGTTAAGAAAAGCGCCAAAGCGGTTGGCAATAAAACAGCAGAGGTTGCTTCCAAGGGAAAGTCAAGAGTTACTGACAAGGTGTACAAAGGCAAGGTTGGTCCTAATGGCCAAACAATTTACATTGATGACCACTCGAGGTACTATTGGGTCGACAAGAAGGGTCATCGGAACTATGTAACAGAAGCAGACCTTAAACCGAAAGTTCCGAAATAATCATTCTTAAGATCTAAACTTCTTTTAGCAACCGCTCATATAACAAGGAAGGCGATTGGTCATTATTTTTTTGTAATCAACGAAATTTATCGTAGATTAACTTTCCCAAAACCTTCTTAGTTATGAAACGGAAACTTCTACTCGGATTAGCTGCCTTATTATCTATTTCTTCACTTCTTGCACAAAAAACAAAACAAATTACCGGGTATGCGATCACCGCCGCAGAAAAAGGTCAGACGGGCTGGAAAGAGGTTCGGCTGATCGATATGACAACCGGTGATGAGCTAAGGCCGATTTACAAAAGCAACGATGACATTGAAATCTTAAATGCGAGGACAGGCAAACCGGTGCAGAAAAAAGAGAGGAATACAAATATCTCTTCGGCAAAAAAAGTGGTTAACCTCGATCTCGAGTTGGATAAAAAGGATGCGGCGAACAGTCTCCTTACTTATGCCCGTGAGGCAAATAAAGAGGAACAAGATTTGAAACCTGGCGCAGAAAGGCTGGCACAGCTTAAAAAAAGTGGGCTAAATAATGTAGTTATAGCCAGAGAGTTCAGAAGTCCTGCAATTCAGACTGACAAACCATTTGCAACCAACTCGGCTGCCTGCGGATACGATCAGAAACACGAAAGGTTGTATTACACGCCCATGGGTATAAACCAACTGCGCTACATTGATCTAAAATCAAAAACCTCCAAAATATATTACTTCGAAGACGAGCCGTTTGGTGTTGTAAATGGATTGGGCGATGCAGGTAACCAAATTCCAAGAATGGTGATCGCGGCAGACGGCAATGGATACGCATTGACCAATAATGCCAATCATTTAATTCGTTTCACGACCGATAAAAACCCGGTCATCACAGATCTTGGTGCATTGACAGAAGATGATGCCAATAAGAATTTTTCCGTTCGCAGCCCTTCTGGCTATGGTGGTGACATAATTGCCGATGCATCGGGTAATTTGTACTTAATAACAGGTAACAGAAATGTTTTTAAGATTTCCATTAGCAGTAAAGCCGCCAGCTACCTGGGAACGATCAA
Source organism: Bacteroidota bacterium (assembly GCA_005883765.1). Lineage (GTDB taxonomy): Bacteria > Bacteroidota > Bacteroidia > Chitinophagales > Chitinophagaceae > VBAU01. Next base: position 5,314 of record VBAQ01000041.1, on the reverse strand, counting down.
AGGACTTCCGCAAGGATTTACAACGAACGGAGCGATGGTAGAAGGAGGAAGCAAAGTGATCGTCTGCAGTTCACAATCGACTGTGGGGTATTACAGGTTTGACCTCCTTACCATGGAAGCAGAAAAAATATCCTCAGGAGGGACCGTCTTCAATGCATCAGATCTTGCTAATGGTAACCTGGCCTTTGAAAAGAAAAAAAAGGCAAAGAAGCAAAAGGAAATATTTGAAGAAACTAAGATACCAGAAACGGATGTAGCGGTGCAAAAGCAAAGCGTGCAAAATGAAATTGTTTCCAGGAACAACATAGCCATTTATCCTAACCCGGTCACGACGGGAACGTTTAAAATTGCATTTACTGATCAACCGTCGGGGAAATATCAGGTTCAGTTAATGGATATCTCAGGACAATTGATCAGTAAAAAGAATATCACGATTAACAATGAAAGCCAGGTGGAAGAATTCAGACTTCCCGCATTCATCACCAGCGGTAGTTACCTGGTTAAAGTGGTCAGTCAGTCGAATAACAGCCATTTTACAGAAAAAATAACCGTACAGTAATTCGCTTTTTTTGTTTTATTCCTCAAGGGTAAACAGGGTCTGGAGTGTCCAAAAGACCCTGTTTTTATTTTCCCTTAAATTGTTTTGCAGAAGGGAGGCGAATCGTAAAAATGGTTTCCTCATTTGGTTGTGAATAGACAGTGATTTCTCCATTGTGCAACTTTATTATTCTTTTCGCCAACGACAATCCGAGTCCGAATCCTCCTGCTGTTCGATTGCCTTCAATCCGGTAAAAGGGTTGAAAAATATTCTCAAATTCATGTGAAGGAATTCCCAACCCAATGTTTTTTATTGAAACTACGATATCCTTTTCGCTCGCTGTTAGTGAAATAACTGCATGCTGGTTCTTTGAATACTTGCAGGCGTTCAATACTACGTTCTTGATAGCAGTGAACAACAATTCTTCATTTCCAAAAACTACCAGGTTTTGCTCGTCTTCGGGAAGTCCATCAAACTCCAGCACAACAGAATATGTTTTATTAACCTTCGCGGATTCCGAAGGCATGCGTAAGATTATTTCATCAATACGGATAGACTTGATTTCAATTCCACCTTTGCTTGCAGAAGTTTTAGCCAATTCAAGCAAGGTATGTGTAAGCCTGCCCATGTGCTGAATGTCATGATAAATTGATTGCATCACCTTTTGATACTCGCCTGCGCTCCTCTCCTTCTGCAATGTTACCTCTAGCTGGCTCGAAATAGATGTGAGGGGTGTGGAAAGTTCATGAGAGGCGTTCGCAATAAAGCGCCGCTGCAATTCAAAACTTTCCTGCAAACGATCAAGAAGCCTGTTCAGGGTGTCGGACAAATAGTACCATTCATCCTGGGAGACACCAGCATCCATCCTTCGTGCCAGGTTGTGAGCGGATATTTCATTCACTTCAAATGCAATCCTACTCAGTGGTTGCAGCAGCCGCCCTGAAAATATGTAGCCAATGATAATGGCAATTACAGTGCCTGCCAAAAAACTCATGACCAGGATAAATAAGAGGCGGTTTAAAAAATGCCAGCCAAATTCGTCAAATCCTGCAGCTATGATAACAAGGTTGACCCCGTTATCAGCATAATGATAGAAGACAATATCCCTGCGATTTACCAGGTCATACAACTTTTTCTTCTGACGTGCATGATTCAACTGCTTCTCGTTCACATACAGCGTATCCTCATCATCGTCGTTAAAAGAGTAAATTTTTTTATTGGCTTCGTTGTATGCCTGGACGGTTTTGTGAGTAAATGCAATGGCTGTGAGGGAATCTATTTTTTGTATCAGTGAAGGATTGAAAGTCTCTGCCCTGCTCAAAAAGCGGCCTGTGGTAATGGCCATGTTCGTCAAACGCGTATCGATATAATCCTTGCGGTTTGTGGATGCGTAGAAGTAAATAAGTACAGAGGCCAGTCCCAATATGAAAAATACAATTGCTGAAAATGCAAAGGTGATCTTTAAACGTACAGGCATTATGGATCTTTTAGAATATATCCCATCCCGATCTGCGTCTGTATCAGCTTTTGCTGAAATGGCTTGTCAATCTTATTTCGCAGATAGTTAATGTAAACATCGATGACATTGGTATTGGTGTCAAAATCGATGCCCCAAACATTGGTTGCAATGTCATTACGGGAAACGACTTTGTTTTTCTTCTGAAGCAAATATTCCAGAAGTTGAAATTCCTTAGCCGTCAGGTTTATTAACTTGTGATTTCTTCTTACTTCTTTGCTGTCTGAATTGAGATCAAGATCACCAGCCGACAAAATACAAGTTTCGCTCGGATGGTGATTGGATGCCCGTTTTAGAAATACTTTTATCTTAAGCAGGAGCTCCTTAAATGCAAACGGTTTCACAATGTAGTCGTCGGCACCGGCTTCATATCCTTCAACTTTATCGTCCAATTCGATTAGAGAAGTGAGCATAATTATCGGAACATCTGGGTCAGCAATTCTGAAGTCTTTGCACAGCTGGTAACCATTAATACCAGGTAGATTAATGTCGAGAATGACGAGATTGTATTCATTGGCTTGAAACAATTGCTGGCCCTGTATGCCATCGTAGGCCACATCGACCCTGTAGCCATTCTCAAACAGACCCAGCTTAAGGGTGTCGGCAATTTTCGCCTCGTCTTCGATTACTAACAGTTTTTCCTCTTCCATTACGCAATAATAATTAATGCTGAGGTTCTCAGCTAATTGAGACCCAAGTTTTTAACTATTTTGAAAATTTAATCGAATTTTAATCGTTCTCCTCGCCGTTTATTTTTATTTTGTTGGCAATATTTCCAATCCCATGAAATAATTTAATCGCCCTTTTATATATATCGTAACCCTCTGGAATGTGAATATTCCGGCACTGTTTCAGGGTTCTATTTTTTGATTGTTCCAAATCCTATTCAGGAATCGAGGGACCCAAATTCTGAGATAACCACACTACGCACCCCAAATGTCATGGGAAATTCCAATTGAAAATCCTGTCGAAGAATTTATTTATGGTTTGAAGATGAAATTCTTCAAACCATTTTTTTGACTTTGGTTACTTATTGAGAGTTGTGGTAGTCGATGAGTTATTTTCTGAAAACCCTAGCTCAAATTGAAGAGCTTCCATTGCGTTGACCAAATATACCATTGCGGCGTTCCAGTTAATGGCAATTTCATTGCTGGCGTACGCACAATCGCTGTCGAGGTAAGACGTTTCCGGCTCACTAAACAGGTAATGACATTTGTCTTGCCTGCCGGGATTGGGGCCCCCAACAAGCAGACCGGGAATAGGTTCGTCGATTCCATCAGCAATTGACGGTCGGTGATGCGGATGCATAGGTGATTTGGTTCCAAAGCCTGTTACGAAACAATACCCTGTCGCGTTTCGTCCGAGTAAATAATGGAGGTTGGTTAGCGCGCCGGAGACATACTTTTTTTCACCCGAGAGAAAATATGCATTGATCAACAAAATTCCCTGGTTGGCCGCTACAGAATTGCTACCCCAGACAAAATCTTTTTTGGACTGTCCCATCACGGTTGCAAAAGCATTTGCAGGCACCTGGCCGAGATATTCATTGGCTATTTTTAATAAACGTTGTTTCATCAGCTGGACCATTTCTGTTGCATATTTTGGCATGCTATTCCGAAACCGCAACATAGTATAGTACGCCAGCATTCTTACGTTGTTCCATGATGGCAGAGTGACTGAATCATTGATGTTTTGCTCAATGACCTCGAAATACATTTTATTTTTTGAGGTCACAAACATTTCAGTCGCTGCCCACGTCCATTCATCCTCTAATTTTTTATCACCATATGCCCCCGTATTAATAGCGGGCTTGTACTCTTTATTTAATCTTGCCTGGTCATACTCGACGGAAGGATGTTTTAACGCCCAATACCATGCATTTGCAGATGCCTTTAGGCAACTATCTGCGAGTCGTGGAAGTTGGGACTTCATCTTTTTAAATATCCTCGCAGCCTGCGCCATCACTGCGGCAAAATCAAGGGTAGCAGCGGTGCTTTTTTGAACTACGTACCGGGGCCCTTTTGTTACACCAGGCATCACCATACCGTCAAAGTCTGCATTGGTACATTTATGATAAACGCCTCCATCATTGGGATCCTGCATAGTAAACATCCAGCGGAGATTGTAGACCACTTCATTTAAAATGTCCGGTATCTTATCCTCGCTTTCAGGAATATTTGTCTTAAGTGAGTCAAAATAATTTGGAAAATCTTCATAAGCGGAAAGCAATGTGCTCATGGTGATGCCGCAATTGACAATATATTTATTGTAATCGCCCGCATCATACCAACCCCCGGGTGAAGAAACGACGGTTCCGGCCGGTCGATCATCCGTAACTGCGGAAGGATGGATGTAAACAACGGCATCAGGGTGTCCCGGCCCCCTGTTCCACTTTCCTGCATATTTTTCTTCGAGAGCGATAGACGATCTCTGATAATAAAATCCTTTCAGGGAAGCCTTTGCCAATTCACTGTATACGTCATTCTTAATTGTGAATGGAAAGGATTGTTTAAGGCCCTGTATACGCAAAATAAAATCACCTGTCTTTTTGAACAAAGAGAAATCGGCGATCCGTGTTACAGTGGATGAATAAGCTGATTTCCTTTCGTTGCCGAGGCTGCCCTCATACAATGTATCTTTTCCATCGGCAGATACCACGCAAAAGGAGTAGGCAGCTACCTTGCCCGTAACAACGGCAATTTTGGATGAGGTTGGATAATACCCTACCTGGTTAATTTTAATTTGGTCCGTAAGCTTCTGCGATGATGCGAGCGAGTGCAACCCAAGCAAAACGAGCAGGAACAAGTTTTTCTTTCCGCAAAGAAGAGTTGCCCGTTTTTTCAATTGCAACAATAAACCTTGAGCGTATAATTTTCTATAGTTCACTTTATTTATTCCTTGTCACGAATAATCGTCGCATATACAATACCGTTTTTTCAAAGGAATAAAAATCTCCGAGGGGGACTCGGCACGTGGCAACTGGGCAATGCCGATTGGGGCGTAGTTAAAGATAATGAAGCCTTTTCTATTTTAGAAACATTTGCCGATTCACGCTGAAATTTTATTGATATGGCGGCCACCAAAACCGAACAAGAAGAAAAAAAATGTTTCGGCCGCCGTTGACGGGCACCGCTCATCGACTAAGCTTCAGCGCCAAAACATCATGCGGGAGAACTGTTGCCTTCAAAGGTTTTTTTGTCTCGCCAATATCCTTTTTTAACCACAAGTCACGCAATTTGTAAGTCATCGTTTTGGCGTTG
>VBAQ01000190.1 GCA_005883765.1 Bacteroidota bacterium | reverse complement strand
AAACTGTGTAATCATAAATTGAAAAACAACTAATCCTCTTCTTAAAGAAATGCCACCGATATTACTTGTGCTTATTTTGCTTTTTATTGCCTCAATCGGGCGAAAACCTGAAAGCACCATGCCCGGGTAAAAGCCTGCTAAAAAGTTTACTGTTATTCCTAACAATACAAGAAACAAAAGAATGGATGGGTTTTGCAAAAGGTTTAATGAAAGCTTTTTCTGCATCAGGTTGCTGATAAAAGGAAGTGCAAGCTGCGCTAATAAATAACCAATCAATACAGATGTAAATGTGATGAATGCAGTTTCGTTTAAAAACTGTTTTAATATTTGTGAACGGCTGCTTGCTAATGCTTTTCTTACACCGATTTCTTTTGCACGGCTAACAGATTGCGCAGTTGCAAGATTGATGAAATTTACACAGGCAACCAGCAATAGGAAAAATCCAATCAAGCTAAGCGACCAAAGTTCTTTGTGTGTTAATGCATCACTTTTATACGTATAATAATCTTCATTCAAATGCATATCAGCAAGCGGCTGAAATGCAAGTGATACTTTATTGTGTCCGTTAACTTCAGCAGGATAATATTTTTTTACAGCCCCCTGTAGTTGTGATGTAAACTGGTTGGCATTATTTCCCTTTTTTAACAACAAAAAGCATTCTGAACTCCATGGCATCCCTTCAAAATCGCTACGTGCAAACCAGTCTGTATTTATTGATTTAAAAGTTGCATACGAGCCACCCATCTTTACTTCCATATCTGTATTTGCGGGCAAATCTTTAAACACACCAACCACCTGCATTGGAATACGGAATGACCACAGTTGAATAGTTTGCCCCATTGCATTTTTCCAGTTGCCAAAAAATTCGTCTGCCAAACTTTCATTCAACACAACGGTATGCGGCTCATTCAAACGTTTTGCATTGCCGGCAAGCCATGTAAAATCAAACATGTCGAAGAACTGCGGCTCTGCGAAATATAGTCCGTCATTTTCTTTCACCCTTTTTTCATCTGCAAGGTCTTTACCGGGAATTGGAATATGAATTTGAGCGCCGCCAATATTCCATACTGCAGCAACTTTTTCTAATTGCGGAAAGTCTGAACGTAATGCAGTTGGTAATGCAAGGGGAGCAGCGCTTTCATGCCCTGTAATTTCGCCATTACTTTCATTTGTATAAGTTGTAACAACACGACAAATTCTATCTTTCTTCGATTCAAAATCATCATAGCTCATTTCATAATGAATCACCAAAAAAATGGTAAGGCTTGCAGCTATGCCAATAGCAAGGCCAAAAATATTTATAGCTGCATAAACTTTATGGCTGCGTAAGTTGCGCCATGCTGTTTTAAAATAAGTTTTGAACATGATATAAGTCTAAGTTGTATGTTTTAAATTATAAGTTTCATTCACGTTTGACGATTCACCATTCACAATTTTATTCCATTCTCAAACTCTTCACAGGATTGGCAATGGCTGCTTTTATTGCCTGGAAGCTAATAGTGATGACGGTTATTGCAACGGCCATTAATGCTGCCAGTACAAATATGCCGGCTCCAATCTGCACGCGATAATCATATTTCTGCAACCAGTTGTGTAGGAAATATGAAGCAACAGGTGATGCTATTACGCAACTGATTATTACTAAGACAATAAAATCTTTGGACAGCATTAGCCATACTTGTGATACGGAAGCTCCCAACACTTTTCTTATTCCTATTTCCTTTGTACGCCGCTCGGCGATGTACGCTGCTAATCCAAACAATCCAAGGCAGGAAATTAAAATTGCGAGCGCTGCAAATATGCCTGCCAGCTTTCCGATCAAAACTTCAAGATGAAATTTTTCTGCATAACTGGCATCTGCAAATTCATAATTGTAGGGAAAAGCCGGGTTGTATTTGTTGAATATGGATGTAAGTTGTACAATCGCGTCCTGGGTCTTTATCGAAGGGGATAAGCGATAGATAATGCTGCCTTTGGGATTTGGATCGCAGAAGAAAATGGTAGGATCGGCTGGAGTAAAAGGCGATATCATAAGCGCATCTTTTACCAGACCGACAATTTTAAATTGTGCACCCTGGAAACCGATCACCTGGCCCACCGGATCTTTCAGCCTTAATGTCTTTGCCGCGGATTCATTAAGCACTGCCGAAAGGGAATCATTCACGCTTGCAAAATCACGACCCTCAATTATTTTCATGCCAAGGCTTTTAAAATAATCTTCTCCTGAATCAATAAAACCCAGTTCAACGGTTTCGCCTGGCTTTCGACCGGGAAAATTATCAAGATCTCCATGCCAATAGATATTTGTGGCCGGGCTTGTAGATTGTGTTACAGAGATGGCAATGCCTTTTTGGATCAACTCGTTTTTTAACGCAGTATAATTGTTCTTCAGATCGCCGTTTGCGGTGGTAACCATAACACGATTTATATCGTAGCCCGTGGGCCGGTTCTTTGCATATTGTATTTGCCTGTAAATAATGATAGTGCTTATAACGAGTGCAATGGAGCAGGTGAATTGCAATACCACTAATACTTTTCGCGAGAGCGTTGACGCCTTCGCCGTTTGGAAGGTGCCTTTTAATACGCTAACAGGATTGAATGATGATAAATAAAATGCCGGGCGGCTGCCTGCCAGCAGGGAAGTAAACAGCACGCAAGCGGTAATAAGTAACCAGAACCTGCCGTTGGTAAATGGAATAGTTATTTTACTGCCTGTGAGTGCGTCAAAGGATGGCAATACCAGCTGCACAAATAAGATTGAAAATAGAAATGCAAGCGCAGTGAGTAAAAATGATTCTATCAGAAACTGTAGTATCAAGTCTTTCCGTTCGGAACCGATTGCCTTGCGAACTCCAACTTCCCGGGCTCTTTTCTCTGAACGTGCAGTCGTAAGATTAATGAAATTTATACAAGCTATGAGTAACACCAGTACTCCGATAATGCTAAACATCTTTACATATTCTATAAATCCCCCTACTACTTTTCCGTTTTCATATTTTCCATACAGATGCCAGTCCTCCAAAGGTTCCAGTATAACGGCTGAATTCATGGCATTGAGGTTGTCCTTTTCGGTGTGTTCTACGTCCCTTATTTTAGGTGCTATTTGTGCCTGCGTGACTCCATCTTTTAATTTTACGAAAACCTGGTAACCGTTGCTTCCATAGCTTCCCACGCGGTTTTGCTTGATCCTGGGATTTGTTTGGTCTAAATAGGTAAAAGGAACTATCCAGTTAAATTGAAATGTTGAGTTGGAAGGAAAATCCTTTAAGATGCCTGTTACTTTTAATTCGTCCTTATTATCATAGCGAACCATTTTGTTGATCGGGTTTTCATTCCCAAAAAGAGCCTTTGCCGTTGATTCAGTCAATACAATTGAATAAGGATCGCGGAAAACAGAACCCGGCGTTCCGTACTTCAGCGGGTATTGAAACATTTTTAAAAAATCAACACCTGCCTGCGCACCCTGCAGATACAATTTTGTATCTCCTACCATTAAGCCATGAGGCCCGGTCCAGTCGCTTTCCGCCACATATTCAATTTCAGGGAAATCGCTCCGGAGCGTTTCTGCCAGTTTGAGCGAAATAGTTGGAAAGTTTAGTGTATCGCCATTATTATTAAAATTTCTTCGTACACGGTATACTTGCTTATAATCAGGAAGAAATTTATCAAATGAATATTCATTGTAGGCCCAAATGCCTATCAGCAATGCCACAGCCATTCCCGCCGCAAGACCAAGGATATTTATAGCGCTATATGCTTTACTGCTTACGATGTTGCGCCAGGCTGTTCTAAAATAATTTTTTATCATCAATACAAATTTTTATTCTGTTCGTAAAGATTTAACAGGGTTAGCAATGGCCGCTTTGATGGCACGCTGTCCAACAGTTATCCATGCAATGATGATGGAACTGACAATGGCCAATAAAAATATAGATGCACTTAATGGTATACGGTAAGTGTAATTCTGCAGCAATATGTGCATAATGTAATAGGCAACCGGCGCAGAAATAATGAAAGCAACAATAATTAACAATGTGAATTCTTTCGATAAGAGATATACAATGTGCTGTGCCGAGGCGCCAAGTACTTTGCGAATGCCCACTTCCTTTGTACGTTGAACAGCCATGAAAGAAACAAGGCCATACAAACCGAGACAGGAAATAAATATAGCAATTGCTGCAAAGATTTTATATAGCATGGAAAGCTGGTTCTCCTGTTTATAAAAGTTTGTAATCGTCTCATCCAGGAATTCATATTGATAGACATAATCAGGGAAACTCTGGTTCCATAATTTTTCAACATAAGGCAGTACGGATTTTTCTGTTCCCGGTTTTATTTTAATGTTGATGGTCTGATAAACGTCTCGCCATGTGCTTAAAACTACCGGCGCCATTGGTTGACGCAATGAATAAGAATTGAAATCTCTTATTACTCCAACAATATTTGCTACTTTATTATTATTCCAGAAATTGATTTCTTTGCCAATAGCATCTTTAGGATCGCGGATACCTAATTTGCGGAGCAGTGTTTCATTTACTACAAATTCGCGAACAGTATCGCTGGGGTAATACGGACGACCCGCAACGAATTGCAGATTATATGTTTTGAAATAATCCGGATCGGCCCATTTGAGATTGGCACTGAAATCCGTATTCTTTGATGAATGATCGAATTTGAAATCGCTATTCCAATTACCCTCGGCAGAAGGACTTTTGAAGCTGAAACTTGCTTTTAGTATATTTTTATTTGCGAGCAACTGATTACGCATATAGTCAATTTTTGTCTTGCTCGTGCTGTCACCCGGGAGAGGTACAGTAATAATGGCTGCTTTATCAAAACCAAGAGAAGCATTTCTAAAAAAATTCATCTGGCTTACTACTATCAGCATGCCAATAATGAGGACCTGGGCAATAGCAAATTGCAAAACAACCAATGCCCTTCGTAAAGAGATCCCTCCGACCATTTTAGAAGTGATCTTACTTTTTAAAGCCGTAATAGGATTAAAGCCGGATAAAATAACGGCAGGATACAGTCCGGATAAAAATGTTACGAGTATAGCCACTACTATTACAAATAAGACCAGCCAGGGATCAAAAATGAAATTCATACTCATCCTGGTCTCAAGTAATTTGTTAAGAAATGGCAATGCAGACTCTGCAACAACGACGGCAATAATAACTGCGGCAATAGTTATCAATGCAGTCTCACCGAGAAATTGTAAAGCGAGTTGAGACCGGTTGCTGCCTAAAACTTTTCTTACACCGACTTCCCTTGAGCGATTTACTGCCTGTGCCGTGGCGAGATTGATAAAATTTACACAGGCGATCAGGATAAGAAAAATGCCGATCAGCGCTAACGCAGTGATCAATGAATGACTGAAAGTATGATTACTGTAATTTCCAAAACGGTCATCATAATGTATTTCAGACAAAGGTTGAGCTACACAAGCATCTTTCGAATATTCAGCAGGCTTGTGTTTTTTTGCAAAGCCTATAAGCTGAGCATTAAATTTGGAAGGAGAAAATTCAGGTGGTAAGACTACAAATGTGTAGGCGCCTCCAAAAGTGCTTACCCAATCATTTAGATTGTCCTTTATATAGGTATTCTGAAGAGCTGAATAAGATGCTACAACACTCAAAGGAAAATCGGTATTGGGTGGCGGGTTTTTTAAAATGCCGGTAATTTTATAAAGCGTTTTATTTTCGTACTTTATCGTTTTTCCCATAGCAGTCTTCCAATCGCCAAAATATTTTTCAGCAGTGGCTTGAGTAAGTACAACACTGTGTGGATCTTTCAGGCAAGCTTGAGGATTGCCTGCAAGCCAGCCAAAATCGAACATTTTAAAGAACTCTGGTTCTGCGTAATAAAAATTGTCTTCATTTAATTTTTTTAGCCGTGCACTGCCGTCTTCAACTGTTATCTGTCCGCCATTTCTGAAAATAGAAGCCACTTCTTTTATTTGCGGAAAATCTATCCTTAGTGCGGGGCCGGTCGGAAATGAAACTCCATCAGAATAACCTATACCATCCTGGTTATGAAATTGAGTACCTAGACGATAAATGCTGTTTTTCTTTTTATGAAAATTATCGAAGCTGGTCTCAAATTGAATGATTAAAAAGATCAACAGGCTCGCTGCAATGCCTACCGCGAGACCTAGCACGTTGATCATCGCATAACTCTTATTTCTCTTTAAATTTCTAAGTGCGGTTTTGAAATAATTTTTAAACATGGTCACATTTTTATTCTGTTCTTAATGATTTCACAGGATTTGAAATTGCGGCTTTAATGGATTGAAAACTCACAGTTAATAAAGTAATGAGCAACGCACCGGCGCCTGCGGCTGCAAAAATCCACCATGATAAATTTGTTCTGTATTCATAATTCTGTAGCCAGTTATACATGAAATAATATGCAAGCGGTGCTGCTATCAGTAATGCGACAAACACCATCATCACAAAATCTTTTGATAATAATCCCCACAGGTCTAACACCGATGCGCCTAGCACTTTTCGCACACCAATTTCTTTTGTTCTTTGTTCAGCAATAAATGATGCCATACCAAATATGCCAAGGCAGGAAATAAAAATGGCAAGAACAGCAAAGAATGCCGCGAGTTTACCAACTCGTTCTTCATCGGCAAACTTGCGTGAATATTCTTCGTCTGTAAACTTGTAAGAAAACGGTTCTTCAGGAGAATACTTTTTACAAACTGCTTCTACTTTTGCCAAAGCAGAAGCTGTAGTAAGATTTGGGTTCAGCTTTATGTTTAGAATACCGCCAATACTTGAATCAAGAAAATAGATAGTTTGTTTAGCGGGTTCGTACGGCGATTCCATCACCATATCTTTTACAACGCCGATAATTCTGTAAGTATTATCATAACGCTTAATGGTTTCACCAACAGGATTTTCAAACCCGATATATTTTGCGGCTGTTTCATTGATGATAATTGCAGAAGAATCTGTACCAAATTGGTTACTGAAATCCCTGCCATTAATAAATTCAAGTCCAACAGTTTTGCCATAGCCCTGTGTTACATTAACTGTATTGAATTTTGCGCTTACCTGTGTACTCATGCCTTGCCAGCTAAAACCATTATTAAAATGATCATTTTCTGTAACGGGCGTGTTCGACTCTTCTATGCCTGTTATAGCTCCCCGTTCCAGTAAATCATTGCGCATGTTGGCAAGATTATTATGGTAATTGTATGTCTGCATAATGATAGTAATAAGTCCTTGCCTGCTATATCCAACAGGTCTGCTTTTTGCAAATTGTACCTGCCTGAAAACAGTAATGGTTGCGATGATAAGAATAACGGAAACGGTAAATTGTACTATCACCAAAACTTTACGGGGAATGGCTGCATTGCGACCTGCTTTGAATGTTCCCTTCAAAACTTTTACGGGCTGAAAAGACGATAAATAAATTGCAGGATATAGACCTGCTATTAAACCTGTAACAATACTAAAGCTGATGCCCGCAAGCCAGAAATAAATATTATTCCATGGAAAGCTGATTTGCTTGCCTGACACACTGTTGAAGAAAGGCAAGATGAGAATAACCAACAATAAAGAAACTATAAAGGCAAGAACTGCTGTTAATATTGATTCGCTGAAGTATTGACTTATTAATTGAGACCGCAATGAACCAATTGCTTTTCTAATGCCCACTTCTTTTGCCCGCTTTTCACTTCGTGCCGTACTCAGGTTCATAAAGTTGATACATGCTAACAGTAAAACAAATGCACCTATAATTGCAAACATCCACACATATTGTATAGCACCACCTGTATTTACTCCATTTTTAAATTCTGAATATAAATGCCATTTACTCATTGGGTGCAAAAGCATTTCGGGCTTTTCAAGCTTTGCTGTTTGCGCATCTATCTTATTAAGTTTTATATTTTTTATTTTTGCTGATACCTTTGCCAAATCAGCATTGTCATTCAATTGTACAAACGCCTGGAATGATTCGTTGTACCAATTATTTTCATTACCGGTTACCCAACTCTTCAGATCAAGAAATGGTGCTATAAATGATACATCTTTAAATGAACTATTTTGCGGAAAGTCTTTATAAACACCAACAACTTTTTCATTTAACTCTCCATCAATTTTTATAACCTTACCCATTGGGTCTTCATTACCAAAAAGCGTTTTGGTTGTTGATTGAGATAACAAAACCGAAGAAGATGATTGAAATGATTTACGGGTACCGGAGAGCATTTGTAAGCTAAGCATGTCTGGCGCATCCGGCTCCATATAATTTCCCTGTGTATTTATTTTTTTGTCACTTGATGCAACAAGACTATTCATTGTCCATGATGACAACACAACACGCTTAAAATCGCTTCCATAACTTCTGCGCAACTCCGCGGCGAGCGGCATAACATTACCTTTGGTTGTGTTCACATTACCATTAAGTGTTTCTGTTTGCATTACCTGCGCAATGCGATTATAATTGTCAAAATTTTTATCAAAGGACGACTCGCTCCAGATCCACAATCCAATCAATATTGTTACTGCCATGCCGGCTGATAATCCAACTATATTTATAAACGAATGAACCTTTCCTCTTGAAAGATTACGCCATGCGGTTTTGAAATAATTTTTAAACATGATCACATTTTTATTCTGTTCTTAATGATTTCACAGGATTTGAAATTGCGGCTTTGATGGCCTGGAAACTTACAGTCAGTAATGCAATTAAAATTGCGGTAATACCTGCAACAACAAATACCCACCAACTAATGGTAATACGGTATGCAAAATCTTCCAGCCATTTATGCATTGCCCACCATGTAACCGGTATTGCGATAACAAAGGCTATTCCTACCAGTAGCAAAAATTCTTTTGATACCATGAGCATTACCTGTTGAACGGAGGCACCCAATACTTTACGAATACCAATTTCTTTTGTACGTTGTTCAATTACAAAAGCTGAAAGACCAAATAACCCAAGCCCGGCAATAATGATCGCTAAAATTGTAAATGCCGAAAATATCTTTTGTGTGCGTTGTTCGCTTGCATACAAAGAAGCGAACTTTGCATCAAGAAAATTATACTCCAGCGGACCGGCGGGATTAAATGCAATCCAGTGCTCGTGGAGATCACTGAGAAAATTTTTTACATTTTTTGTTTTAATTTTTATTAGTAACCCGCCGAAATTATTTCCAAGCATCAACATCATCGGGGCGACCTTTTGCCTGACAGAAGCATAATTAAAATCTGCAACAATCCCTATCACGTTTAACTCCTGCTGTCCGGAGCGGACAATCGTTTTACCGACGGCATCATCGTTTGTCCATCCCAATTCACGCACGGCGGCTTCATTAATGACGATTCCTGA
>VBAQ01000040.1 GCA_005883765.1 Bacteroidota bacterium | reverse complement strand
TGAAATGCTTAAGCCTTTCCTCGATCGGTTTTTTAGCCGGAAGCTCCCTGGTGAACTCTAAAAAGCCTGTTGTCTTGCCCATGAAAAACTTATTGTTTTTTGTTTCTTATTTTAATAATTGTTGTTAACTCCGCGTGTGACTAAAAAATTTATTTTTTAACCCGAACTCAAACTGCCTTCTTTGAATGGGCTTTTTTATAATCCTTAGGAAATACTTTTATGAAGTTTTTCAACTGGTTCTCAAAATCATCTAAAATAAATTTTGCCACTGTGCTCTGCGTGTAATTATGATGCATCGAGATCATTTGTTGCAAGATCGTTACATCTTCCTCATCGAGTGGGTCGAGGTCTATCATTTCCTGGTTACAGTTATCCGCGAACCTACCCTTGACGTCATAGACGTAAGCAATGCCACCACTCATGCCTGCAGCAAAGTTTCTTCCGGTATCACCAAGAACTACTACCCTGCCTCCGGTCATGTACTCGCAGCCATGATCACCGACACTTTCCACTACGGCATTGACGCCTGAATTGCGTACGCAAAAACGTTCCCCAGCTTTTCCCCGGATGTAGGCTTCACCGGACGTTGCTCCGTAAAACGCAACATTCCCTATAATTATATTTTCCTCAGGTTTGTAACTCGATTGCCGCGGAGGATAAATAATTAGTTTAGCACTTTCCAAAATAATCGTTAGCATCGCCCTCCAGTTCATGAGTGATCCCCTTTGTATTGAATGCAGCGAAACTTTGCCCCGCTGTACCTTTAAACTTAAAATGGATGGTATCTTCTGCTAAACCACCGCCCCGATATATTTTCGTTATCTCATTTGACAAAATTGTCCCTACGGTTCTGTCGGTATTTTTTACCGCGAATTCACGGTAAATTTTTTCTTTATTTTCCAATGCAGGCCTGGCTGCTTCGAGCAATGTCCAATCCAGCACTTCATCCAGTTCGTGATCCTGTAATTCCGAACAATGCAAACCTGTATAGAGTGAAGCGGGCTCTTTATAGAGTACCGGGGAAAGATCGAGTCTCCTGTATTTCCAATGCCATACATCTTCTCTCTGTTGAAGGCTATCAACGTGGCCGATCATCTCATTGACTGTTCTGAATCCAAGCTCTGCCATGATCTCCCGCAATTCTTGCACGATGAACCTGAAAAAATTTACGACGTGGTCCGCATTTCCTCTGAATCTTTTTCTCAATTCAGGATCTTGTGTAGCTACTCCCACAGGACAAGTGTTCAAGTGGCATTTACGCATGAGGATGCAACCTTCAACAACGAGTGCGGCGGTGGCAATTCCCCATTCCTCCGCGCCGAGTAAGGCTGCCATGGCAATATCTCTTCCCGTTTTCATTTGACCATCTGCTTGCACCACTACCCTGCTGCGCAATTTATTTCGCACAAGAGTTTGATGCGTTTCGGCCAATCCCAACTCCCAGGGCAGACCTGCATGCCGAATAGAGCTTATAGGAGACGCTCCTGTTCCGCCATCGTGGCCGGAGATCAGGATCACATCCGCCTTTGCCTTTGCAACCCCTGCAGCGATCGTTCCGACACCTGCCTTGCTTACCAGCTTCACATTTATTCTCGCATTGCGATTGGAGTTTTTTAGGTCGTAGATCAATTGCGCCAGGTCCTCAATAGAATAAATATCGTGATGCGGCGGTGGTGAAATTAATCCCACGCCCGGAGTGGAGTGTCTTGTTTTACCTATCCACTCGTCTACTTTATGACCAGGTAATTGTCCACCTTCGCCGGGCTTGGCGCCTTGGGCCATTTTTATTTGAAGTTCGTCGGCTTCAGTGAGGTACAAACTGGTAACACCAAAGCGTGCACTGGCAATTTGTTTAATAGCGCTGCGCATGGAATCCCCATTCGGTAACCGATCATATCTTCTTTCATCCTCACCACCTTCGCCGGTATTGCTTTTTCCACCCAGGCGATTCATTGCGATCGCTAGTGTAGTGTGAGCTTCCCAGGAAATCGATCCAAAACTCATGGCAACCGTAGCGAAGCGCTTATAAATATTCTCCGCTGGCTCCACTTCATCAATGGAAATCGAAGGACGATTATTTTTGAAATCAAGAAGGCTTCGCAGTGTACACGCTTTCTCACTTTGCTCATTTACGAGCCTTGAATATTTTTTAAAAGTATTGTAGTCATTCATTCTCGTGGAGTACTGTAACAGGTGAATGGTTTGCGGATTGAATAAATGAAACTCACCTGATTTTTTCCATTGATAAACGCCACCCACTGGCAGACGATCTACTACAGTTTCTTTTTTACTGAATGCTACAAAATGCTTGGCCAAAATTTCCTGGGCAATTTCATCTAAACCCATGCCCTGTATTCGCGAGGTAGCCCCGGTAAAATATTTGTCTACCACTTCTTTGTTCAAACCAATGATCTCGAATATTTGTGCTCCCTGGTAAGATTGCAAAGTAGAAATTCCCATTTTGGAAAAAACTTTTAGCAATCCTTCGTTTACGGCTTTGATATAATTTTTCTTTAGTTCATCATCGCTCAATTCTGTTTCCAACCTCCCTGTTTCCTTCATATCACGAATGGAAGAAAGAGCCAGATAGGGATTGATGGCTGTTGCTCCAAAACCAATCAAGCAAGCAAAATGATGCACTTCCCAAACGTCACCCGCTTCTACAATGATTCCCACTTTTCCACGCAAGCCCTTACGAATAAGATGGTGATGAACGGCTGCGGTTGCTAACAAAGAAGGAATGGTTGCATGGTCCGAGTCGATGGCCCGGTCTTGCAGGATCAACACTTCAAAACCATCTTCTACTGCATCGGTTGCGTAGCGACAGAGACGATCAAGTCCTGCCGCCAATGAGCCAGGTTTGCCATCCGCCCGGAAATAGCATTGCAAGGTCTTTGCCTGGAAAATTCCTGTGTCAATGCTTCTTATTTTTTCCAGCTCATGATTATTTAAAACAGGATGCTTTAATGCTACGGTGTGACAAGTCAATTCATCTTCTTCAAGCATGCTGCCAATATTCCCCACAAAAGTTGCGAGGCTCATTACCAGTTTTTCACGGATTGGATCTATTGGCGGGTTTGTGACCTGGGCAAATAATTGTTTGAAGTAAGAGGTTAGGTGTTGCGGTTGATCACTCAATACTGCCAATGGAGTGTCACTTCCCATCGAACCCACGGGTTCCTTACCGTCGAGAGCCATCGGTGCAATAATCGTTTCGAGGTCTTCTTTGGAATACCCGAACGCTTTCTGGTACTTGAAAACCTGGTCATGTTCAAGATGAGTGAACATGACTCTTGGTTCAGGTAACTCGTCAAGACGTATTTTATATTTATTCAACCATTCTCCATAAGGCTTTTGAGAACAGATTTTTTGTTTCAATTCATCATCGCTGATGATCCGGCCCTGCTCCAGGTCAACAACAAACATTTTCCCTGACTGCAATCTTCCCTTTTCTTTGATCATGGATGGATCAATAGGGAGCACACCGGTTTCAGAGGCCATGATCACACGGTCGTCAGTCGTTACACAATAACGTGAGGGACGAAGACCATTACGGTCGAGCGTGGCGCCGATGACCTTGCCATCAGTAAAGGAAATAGATGCCGGTCCATCCCAGGGCTCCATCATCGATGCATGAAATTCATAAAAAGCTTTTTTAACCGGATCCATGTTTTCATTGCCATCCCAAGCTTCAGGGATGAGCATCATCATTACCATGGGTAGTGACCGGCCCGTAAGAGTTAACAGTTCGATCATATTATCCAAACAAGCCGAGTCACTTTGATCGCCACCGATTATGGGCAACAGCATCTCCATTTCCTGTTTGGTAAAGTAAGGCGAGCTGAAACCCTGTTCACTTGTTCTTAGCCAGTTCAGATTTCCCTGTAAAGTATTTATCTCTCCGTTGTGTGCAATGAAACGGAAGGGTTGTGCAAGCTTCCACGATGGAAACGTATTAGTCGCGAAACGTGAATGTATGAGCCCGAATGCACTGACAACCCTTTTATTTGAGAGGTCCGGAAAATAGTGGCGCAGTTGTAGACTGGTAAGCTGCCCCTTGTAAACAATCGTTTTATACGAAAGGGAGGCAACGTAAAAACCAATTGCATCTTGTTTTACTGTATTGCGTATCGTGTGCGTCGCGTAGTTGCGGAGTACAAATAATTTTCTCTCAAAATCATCCGGATTCGAAATATGATCAGGGCAGGCAATAAAGACCTGTTCAATCTCTGGCTCAACGGATAAAGCCGTAGGACCGATTCCTTCGGCATTGACGGGCACCTTGCGATAGCCCAGGATCTCGAGCCTTAGTTTTTCCGCCGCACGATTAAAGATGTCGCGGCACTCTTCACGCAATCGTATCTCACGCGGAAAAAAGATCGTGCCAACACCATATCTTCCATATGATGGTAAATGAAACCCCAGGCGGATCGATTCGTCAAAGAAAAATTCATGAGGAATTTGTATCAGGATACCTGCACCATCACCCGTATTGGTTTCACAACCGCAGGCGCCACGATGCTCCATATTTTCAAGAATCGTGAGTGCATCTGCAACATGCTGGTGAGACTTATGACCTTTAATATTGGCCACAAAACCAATACCACAGGAGTCGTGCTCAAACGATGGATGATATAAACCGTAATTGCTTGCCATGCAAGATGTACTTTTAAAATGAATATATAGTTAAACCAAGGTCTCTCTCCGTCATACAGCAAGCAACACTTTGGAAAATACTAAACGTTTTTTATAGGACCGGAAAACTTATTAATAATTATCCACAAAATCGGCTTCAATCACACCAAATAACCAAACATTTTATCGTCTTTGTTTATCTCTGAAAAATCAATATGATGACTTCTCATTTTTTCCATTAAATGCACATAATCCTTTCTATGTTTCAATTCAACGCCGATCAATGCGGGGCCTCTCTCCTTGTTTGTCTTCTGCATATATTCAAACCGTGTGATGTCATCACCTGGCCCTAATACATGGTTCACAAATTCTTTCAGAGCTCCGGGTCGCTGCGCAAAATTTACAAGGAAATAATGCTTTAATCCTTCGTACTGCAAACTGCGCTCTTTTATTTCCGGCATGCGGTCAATATCGTTATTGCTGCCGCTCAAAATACAAACCACGTTCGTTCCCATTATTTCTTCGGCATAGTCATCCAATGCGGCGATCGATAATGCTCCTGCTGGTTCTACCACAATCGCGTCTTCATTATATAATTGCAAAATCGTAGAACATACTTTTCCTTCGGCTACCAGGTGCATGTCATCAAGCACGTCTTTACAAATTGAAAAAGTAATATCTCCCACTCTCTTAACCGACGCTCCGTCCACAAATCGATCAATGTTTTCCAATGTGACCGGGTGACCGGCCTTTATCGCTTCATACATTGAAGGCGCGCCTTCGGGTTCAAGTCCAATAATTTTTGTCTTTGGTGAATAGGTTTTGAAGTAAGAACCCACTCCAGCACTCAGTCCGCCACCGCCTACAGGCACAAACAAGTAATCAATGTCGGTTTTATCTTCCAAAATTTCCACGGCTACCGTTGCCTGGCCTTCGATGATGCGATGATCTTCAAAAGGCGGAATGAATGTCATTCCATTTTTTTCAGTAAAAATTTTTGCCGCGACTGCACAGTCATCAAACGTATCACCCACCAGCTTGACCTCTACATACTCTTCGCCAAACATTTTTGTTTGACTCACTTTTTGATTCGGAGTAATGATGGGCATGAAGACAACACCCTTTGCATTTAATTTTTTACAACTATAGGCAAATCCCTGTGCATGATTACCTGCGCTTGCGCAGACCACTCCCTTTGCCAATTGTTGTCGCGAAAGACTGCTCATCATGTTGTAGGCGCCGCGCAGTTTATAAGAGCGGACTACCTGCAAGTCCTCGCGTTTTAAAAATATATTACATCTATGCTTTCGCGAAAGATTATGGTTAAACTGAAGCGGAGTGCGATTCACAATTTCTTTCAATCGCAAAGCGGCGTCATGAAAATGGAAAGAAGGGCCGTTCTTCTCCGGAATCAGCAGCTCATTATTTATGAATTTTTTCTCCATTATTATATGCTATTCTGCCGGCGCGTTTTTTAAAGTTTGTTTTCTAAACATTTCCTTAGTTGATGATGCAGTTGGCGTTGCGGGAGTGGCCACTGTTTTCGGTTGATTTTCCGGTCTCAAGTCTCTTACCGTCTTGCCGGCCTGCCACATTTCGCTTTCACGTAATTCTTGTAATTCTTCTTCCAATTTTTCACGGTAGTCTGGTTGAGAGTTAGAATCAATGGAACGTTGTGATTCTTTTCCTGCAGCCACACTGTCATAGAGCTCGTTGAACACCGGCAATGTCACATCCCGGAATCTTTTCCACCAATCCAATGCACCACGCTGCGCCGTCGTTGAACAATTCGCATACATCCAATCCATTCCATTTTCTGCGACCAATGGCATCAAAGATTGAGTAAGCTCCTCAACCGTTTCATTAAATGCTTCGGAAGGCGTGTGTCCTTTTGAGCGCAGGACCTCATATTGTGCAGCAAAAATTCCTTGGATGGCTCCCATTAATGTTCCCCTTTCGCCCGTCAGGTCGGAGTAAACTTCTTTCTTAAAATTTGTTTCAAACAAATAGCCGCTTCCAATAGCAATGCCGAGCGATACGACTCTTTCGAAAGCTCTTCCTGTGGCGTCCTGGAAAATGGCATAGGAACTGTTCAAGCCGCGACCCTGTAAAAACATTCTGCGCAGGGACGTTCCCGAACCTTTTGGCGCGACCAAAAACACGTCAACATCTTTCGGCGGTACGATTCCAGTTTGATGGTTAAATGTGATCCCAAAGCCGTGAGAAAAATATAATGCTTTGCCAGGACTAAGATATTTCTCCACCGTCGGCCACAATTTAATTTGCGCCGCATCGCTTAATAGGTAGCAAATGATCGTCCCTTTCTGCAGCGCTTCCTCAATTTCAAACAGGCTGACACCCGGAATGAAACCATCCCGAACGGCTTTGTCCCAACTCTTAGAATTTTTTCGTTGGCCGACAATCACATTGATGCCATTCTCTCGTTGGTTCAGAGCCTGGCCCGGCCCCTGAACTCCGTAACCTATCACGGCAACGATTTCGTTTTTTAAAACGTCCTGGGCTTTGGCGAGTGGGAACTCTTCCCGAGTTACTACGTTTTCCTCTACGCCGCCGAAATTTAATTTTGCCATGTTGTAATTGTTTTGCCCATCCCCCAAATAAGGGTATATGGGAAGTTAAAAATTATCGTTACTGAATTTACAAGTTAACACGCGTGTTCGTCTTTTTTTGCTTGCACTCACTTCTATACTTTCTGTTCGTTATTCAGCCTGGTTCCACAATCCCGATATTTTTTTGGCACAGTCTTCAAGAAACTTTACATCCTCATCACCAAATGCATTTATTGTTTCACTTTCTACGTCGATTGTTCCTATTATTTGTTTACTGTTCTTGTCAAATACCGGAACAACAATTTCTGATTTCGTATCGGTAAACGTCAGCAAATAATCTTCATCTTTCTCAATATCATTTGCAATGACCGTCTTGCCCTGCATTACGGCTCTTCCATTCAGTCCTTTGTCCTTGGGAAATGATGGAATGACAGGCTCAGATCTTCCCGCACATGAGATAAATTTTATTTCCTTTTCTTTTACATCATACAGTCCCACCCATGAATATCCCTTTGCCAAACGAATTTTATTGGCAATCGATTTCGCTTTCTCATTACGAGAACCAGCCGATTTTAATATATCTATAAATGAGATGTCCATATTACATGCTGAAAATTTTTTCGTTCTCACTTAAAAATTCATTCTCTGCAACTTCCTCACTCGGCTCCCGATATTCAAACTCTTTTAATTTTTCATGGAAGCCATGACTTGTTTTTATGATGGCTACTCTTGCACTCCTGACAAACTCGATAAGTCCATAGGGTTCCAATGCTTTTATCAGTGCATCAATCTCTTCCCGGTGGCCACTCGTTTCAAACACGATATAGTCTGTGCGTATGGCAACAGCCCTGGCTCCATATTCTCGGAGCAATCGTTCCACCTTTACTTTTTCGGCTATAACGTCGGTTGGCACCTTATACATGGCTAACTCTTGCCACACGATTTCGTCATTTGTATTATAGTAGGCCTTCAACACTTCTACTTGCTTTTCGATCTGGCGGCAAAGTTTCCTCACCACGTCTTCCGTTTCATTGATCACAATCGTAAATCGGTGAACGCCCTCTACCTCCGAGGGCGAAGTGTTCAGGCTGTCAATATTAATTTTTCTTCTTGAAAAAATAATTGCAATACGATTCAGCAAACCAACCTGGTTTTCTGTATAGACTGTAATTGTATATTCCTGCTTGTTCATATCTAATTCGGTTTATTTCGCAATTAGTTAAATCCTCTATTTAAGTTTAGTCACAATAATAAGTCCTGTGGACCAATTTAATTTCGTAAGAGTCACATCTTTTCGCTTCTCAAGGTCTGTAATAAATGTTTTTACTTTTTCAGAATGACCACCTGGCCAATTCGGCTGAGGCAGCATATCATCAACAATATATAGACCTCCGGCTTTAACAAGAGCTATTGTTTCTTCCAACAGATCGTATTTACCAGGCATGGCGTCTGCAAAAACTAAATCGAATTTTTCTCCCGAATAATTTTGAATCCACTCGTAACCATCAGCCAAAATAAATTCGACTCTCCGGTCTTGAAGCGCTTCCCTCGCTATATCAAGAAGCAACCCATTATTCTCTATAGTGATCAATTGTGTTTTATCGTCCATACCATCAATGATCCATGATGTAGCTAAACCAGTTCCTGTCCCTAATTCCAATATTCTTCCGGATGGCTTGGAAGCAGCTAATGTTTTCAACAGGCTTCCCGTTTGCATATCAGAAGCCATTTTGAAATCCAATTTTTTTGTTGCTTGCACAATGATTTCATATTGCACCGGCATCTCTAAGAAAATAGTATCGGTCATTTGTTTAGCTCTTTTTTACTTCAATCTTATCTCGGCTACACTACATCCTTGCGGCACCATTGGAAACACATTATTTTCCTTTCCAACCATTACTTCGAGCAAATACGGACCTTTGTGATCCAGCATATCCTTCAATGCTACTCCCAGCTCCTCTCTTTTTGAAACCCGGCGCCCGTCAATATGATACCCATTTGCTACCTGCACAAAATCGGGGCTGCTGATATCCACAAAAGAATATCTTTTTTCATGAAAAAGTTGCTGCCACTGTCTTACCATGCCGAGGAAGTTATTATTCATTATGATCAGCTTCACGTCCACCTGACTTTGCATGATAGTTCCAAGTTCCTGAATCGTCATTTGAAAACCTCCATCGCCGATCACTGCGACAACTTTTCTCTCCGGCGCACCGAATTTAGCACCTACGGCTGCAGGCAATGCAAATCCCATGGTACCCAACCCACCGGAAGTGATATTGCTCTTTGTTTGATTGAATTTTGCATAGCGGCAAGTCACCATCTGGTGCTGCCCAACATCCGTAACAATAATGGCGTCGCCTTTAGTAAGTTCGTTGAGCAATTTTATCACCTCACCCATTGTCAGGGTTTCCCCTGTGGGATTTAATTCGGGAACGATACAAGACTCCTCCTCTTCTTTTTGATATTCGCGAAAACGCTGCAACCAGTTAGGGTAAGTTTTTTGCTCGATTAGCTCAGTGAGCATAGGCAATGTTTCTTTGCAATCACCCCAGACCGGCACCGTTGCCTTTACATTCTTATCAATCTCAGCCGGATCTATATCGAGATGAATAACCTTGGCTTGTTTTGCATACTTGTCGAGTCGCCCGGTCACACGATCATCAAAGCGCATGCCGACGGCTATCAATACGTCGCATTCATTGGTTAGCACATTCGGACCGTAATTGCCATGCATTCCCAACATTCCGACAGCAAGCGGATGGTCGGTCGGAATTGCGCTCATGCCGAGAATAGTCCAGGCAGTAGGCAGGCCACCCTTCTCGATAAATTTCTTGAATTCTTTTTCCGCCCTGCCGAGAATTACACCCTGCCCAAAAATCACAAAAGGTTTTTCGGCCGCGTTAATGAGCTCGGCAGCTTCTTCAATGAATTTTTTGCGGACAATCGGTTTTGGACGATAACTCCTGATATGATCGGATCTTTTGTATCCGGCGTAGTCAAATTTTTGCAATTGAGCATTCTTGGTAATGTCGATCACAACAGGACCGGGTCTACCGCTTTTTGCAATGTAAAATGCCTTTGCTAAAACTGACGGGATCTCGGTAGCATCCGTTACCTGATAATTCCACTTTGTAACAGGCGTCGTTATATTCATCACATCTGTTTCCTGGAAAGCATCCGTTCCAAGAAGGTGTGCGTACACCTGTCCCGTGATGCAAACCACCGGCGTGCTGTCGATCATTGCATCCGCTAAGCCAGTAACGAGATTGGTGGCACCAGGTCCGCTCGTTGCAAACACCACTCCTACTTTTCCCGATGTTCTGGCATATCCCTGAGCTGCATGAATCGCTCCCTGTTCATGGCGAACAAGAATGTGTTGCAATCTGTCAGCATAATCATACAAAGCATCATAGATAGGCATAATGGCGCCGCCAGGATATCCAAAAATAGTGTGCACTTTCTCGGAAACCATCGCCCTCATCACCGCTTCACTTCCTGAAATGTTAACCGTCGCCTGAAGGGGTAACTTCGAAGCTTCCTGTTCCTTTGAAGTCGCTTTTATTTTTTGTAGTGTATCCATTTTCTTCTAGTTGATTAATCAAATAAATTAAATACTACTTGACCGAAGTTCCGCGCTGAGGCGGCGCACGCCTCTCATTCGTCTGTTACACATCCTTCGGCTGCCGTCTTCACCTGCTTTGCATATTTAAACAGGATCCCCTTTTTTGCTTTTAATACCGGTTGTTTCCAATTATTTTTCCTTTCTGTAATCTCCTTGTCATTTATTCTTAGCGTAATTGTATTTTTCGATGCGTCGATCTCTATGATATCGCCATCTTTCACCAAGGCTATCAAGCCGCCATCGTAAGCTTCGGGTGTAATATGACCCACAACAAATCCATGTGTGCCACCACTAAATCTTCCGTCCGTGATCAATGCAATAGAATTTCCTAACCCCGCGCCAATAATGGCAGACGTAGGTTTTAGCATTTCAGGCATTCCGGGTGCACCCTTGGGTCCTACATATCTTATCACCACTACATCACCCGCTTTTATCTTTCCCGAATTGATCCCATTGATCAATTCAAATTCTCCCTCAAACACTCTTGCAGATCCTTCAAACTTTTCGCCTTCTTTTCCTGAGATCTTGGCTACACTGCCACCAGCAGCCAGATTTCCATACAGGATCTGCAAATGACCCGTTGCTTTCAACGGTTTTTCTAATGGCTGAATAATTTTTTGCGACTCAAAATTGAGTTCAGGTACCCCTTCTAAATTTTCTGCAATCGTTTTTCCTGTTACTGTCAGACAATCGCCGAACAGCAATCCATTTTTCAATAAATATTTCATCACCGCTGGCACACCGCCGTGCTGATGAAGATCATGCATCAAGTATTTTCCACTCGGTTTAAAATCAGCAAGCACGGGGACCCTGTCACTGATCTTCTGAAAATCATCCTGGGTCACTTCCACGCCCACACTTTTTGCCATTGCGATCAGATGCAACACAGCATTAGTTGAACCTCCCAGCACCATTACTACGGTAATTGCATTTTCAAATGCCTTTCTCGTCATTATGTCCGATGGCCTGATATTTTTTTCCAATTGAATCCGGATCGCTTTTCCTGCAGCTTCACACTCCTTTCTTTTTTCGTCGCTCAAGGCAGGATTAGATGATGAAAAAGGCAGGCTCATTCCCAATGCCTCAATCGCACTGGCCATTGTATTGGCAGTGTACATTCCTCCGCAAGCGCCGGCGCCCGGACAAGAATGCTGCACGATGCACTTAAAATCTTCATCGTTTAGTTGCCCTGCGATTTTTTTCCCAAGTGCTTCAAATGCAGATACGATATTTAGATCCTCCCCCTTGTAGCGACCCGCTGCGATCGTACCGCCGTACACCATGATCGCGGGACGATTCAATCTTCCCATTGCAATGACGGAACCAGGCATATTTTTATCACAACCCGGCACGGCGATCAATGCATCATAATATTGTGCGCCACACACCGCTTCAATTGAATCGGCAATAATATCCCGGCTCACCAAGGAATACCGCATGCCTTCCGTGCCCATACTGATGCCGTCACTCACACCAATCGTATTAAACACTAATCCAACGAGGTCGTTGTCCCAAACAGATTGCTTCACAATTTTGGCCAGCTCATTCAAATGCATATTACACGTGTTGCCATCCCAACCCATGCTCACAATCCCAACCTGCGCCTTAGTGAGATCGTCATCGGTCAACCCGATCCCATATAGCATAGCCTGTGCAGCTGGTTGAGTTACATCCTGCGTAATTGTTTTTGAATATCTGTTAAGTTCAGCCATTATTTTTTATGTTTCCGTCTTTTGTTCTTTATTCAGCTTCCGTTGGAGTTTACCCTGAGCAAAGTCAAAGGGTCACTCACTTCAGCTTCCAGAAATTCTACCGAGCTTGGTTCAGCAATGATATTTATATCTGGATCAATTTTCTCGCGGACCAGATCTTTATAATTCTTCTGTATCGCAGCACCCAATGAGTCTTCCCATTTTATTTTGAATGGAACATCGTCGAGTGATGCCAGGCCAACGATCTCGGCAGCGGTGCCGCAGTAAAAACAAGTATCTGCTCCCCGCATTTGTTCTGGTTTAAAAAACTCTTCAACAACAGGAATATCTAATTCATTGCAGATTTCGATCACAGTCGCTCTCGTGATCCCCGCCAGAATATTTCCTTTCGCAGGCGTATAAAGCACTTTATCCTTTTCAAAAAAGACGTTGGCCCCGGTACCTTCTGCTACATTTCCATTTATATCGAGGAGCAACGCTTCATCATAGCCATTTGCCTTTGCTTCCTGGCTCGCTAAAATTGAATTCACATAATGACCAGCTGCCTTTGCATGAATCTTAAAAGCTTTTGGATTAGGACGCTCAAACGACGAGGTCATTACTCGCAATAATTTGTCACCAAAAAACAATGGCATTTCCCAAACTTCAATTACCAAATGTGATTCGGTGTTCATGTTAAAGCTCATGTTTGCCGGGCTATAAACCAGCGGACGGATGTAAGCGTCCTGCAAATTATTTAGCCTTAATACTTCATATGTTGTATCGATTAATTGTTCAACGGTGTAATCAAATGGGATATTTAAAGTATCGGCAGAAATTCGTAACCGCTCATAATGTTCCTTTGCTTTGAAGATTTTAGTGTCCCCGGTGAACGTTTTATACGAGCGAATACCTTCAAAGACAGAATAGCCATAGTGCAATGATTGAGTATATAGATCAACCTTTGCTTCAGTGGCTTTTATAAACCTGTCATCTAAATAAACGATCGTGTTATCGTCGTAGTAATTCATTCGTAGTTTTTAGTCTTACAAAAAGAAACCCGCCGGTCGGAGGCGGGTCGTATTATTTTCTTGTTTTTAGTTAGACTTAGACACCACCTCCATTTAGAGAAGATATAATAATCACGACCACAATAATAATTGTGCTTATTATGGGAGTGATATTATGTGTTCTTCTATTCATGAAGGGATGTACGTCTTGTAAATATACACCCGCTGCTTCAAAAAAAGAACTGAGCAAGCAACTTTATTTTGTGGCCTCATCCTCCGTCTCCTTCTCCAAAAGAGAAGGAGCGGCACTTCAACACAGAGCCAAACTGTAAATCTTCCAAGTCAACTATCAACAAATCCAATCTCAGCTTTGGGGCCCTTGGTAACTCCTTCCTCTGGGGAGGATTTAAAATCGGGCTCATATTATCGTCGATTTCCTCAATTCAATATTCTCTTTTTTCACAGAGGCCGGGATTTTACCATTCACGTAATCAGTGATCAACTCACCGATAGTAGACGTGAAGTAAAAATTGACCGGGTCAAGGTCCTTGGTAACGAATGAATTTTCCAACGTCCAATTGACGGCTTCACGAACCACATTTGCTTCCTTTGGCATTCCAAGATACTCCAGCATCATAGCCGCTGATAAAATAGATCCCAAAGGATTTGCAATGTCCTTGCCGGCAGCTTGCGGATAAGAACCATGAATAGGCTCAAACAATGTAGTACCCGTGCCGACCGAAGCAGAGGGCAACATACCTAATGAACCGCTCAATACACTGGCCTCGTCACTGATAATGTCTCCAAACATATTTTCAGTGAGTATCACATCAAACTGCCTTGGGTTCTGAATAATCTGCATAGCCGCATTGTCAACAAACATGAAATCCACTTTAACACCGGAATATTGCTTCGAAACCTGCTGTACCGTTTTCCTCCAAAGTCTTGAGGTTTCCAGAACATTCGCCTTGTCGACAAGCGTTAGTTTTTTCCTTCTTCCAGGTTTTAGCGCCGTCTGAAAAGCAAGATGTGCTACCCTCTCAATTTCAGCCTTTGTGTAAATGCACTCATCAGTCGCCTGTTCGCCATCTTCACTTAATTCTTTTTTCCCAAAATAAATTCCGCCTGTTAGCTCACGGAAGATGATGAAATCAACATCTTCGAGATTTTTGTTTTTCAGGGGTGACAAATGATGTAAAGAAGGGTACGTGCTCACAGGTCGAATGTTGGCAAACAATTGCAGAGACCTCCTTAGCTTGAGCAATCCTTGTTCCGGTCTTACTTTGGCAGACGGATCATTGTCGTACTTCGGATGACCGATAGCGCCGAAAAGAATTGCGTCGCTGTTCAAACAGGCTTCAATGGTTTCATCAGGTAACGGATTCCCTGTTTTATCAATAGCATCTGCACCCATGAGACAATATCTGTACTCAAATTCGTGGTTAAATTTATCTGACACTGCATTCAGTACTTTGAGTGACTGCCTGGTTACCTCGGGCCCGATGCCATCGCCTTCTATAACTACAATATTTTTATTCATAGTGGTGTTCGAATTCTTCTATTTCCGGTTTGATACTTAATAAATAGTCAATATCATCATATCCATTTAACAGGCAGGTTTTTTTATACGCATTGATCTCAAACGCTTCCTGCTCACCTGTTGGAATGATTTTTATATTTTGTTCTTCGAGATTTATTTCTACCTCTGCCTTTGCGTCCCTTTGAACGGCCTCAAAAATCTTTTTCAAAAAATCCTCACTGACTTGCACAGGCAGCAGGAAATTGTTCAACGCGTTGTTCTTAAAGATATCCGCAAAAAAACTACTCACCACAACATCAAAGCCCGCATCTTTTATGGCCCAGGCCGCATGTTCTCTTGAGGAACCACAGCCAAAATTTTTTGCAGCCACTAGAATTCTGCCTGAATAAGCTGGCTCATTCAATACAAAATCCGGTTTTGGTTGCTTCTCATCATCGTTGCTATATCTCCAATCACGAAATAAATTTTTTCCGAAGCCTTCCCTACTCGTTGCCTTGAGAAAGCGTGCCGGAATGATCTGATCAGTGTCCACATTTTCTATATTGAGCGGAACTACCGTTGAACGAAAGCCCACTGTCCCCATAAAAGGGGAACTTAGATTTGTATTTTCACTTTTTGACATAATCACAATTCCTAAAAACTCTTTTTGCGCGTCATTGAAATCAATTCTCGCTCAAAACTTCTTGTGCCTTGTCTCTTGAGGGCTTCACGTATTCCCTCACATCGCCTACCTCACCTGTTATGGCGGCGAGGGCAGCGGTAAGCGGACTTGCCAAAAATGTCCTGGCACTTGGGCCCTGCCTTCCCTCAAAATTTCTATTGCTGGTGCTGATGCAATATTTGCCTGCCGGAATTTTATCTTCATTCATACCCAGGCAAGCGGAGCAACCGGGCTGCCGAAGCTGAAATCCCGCTTCTTCAAAAATTTTATCGATACCTTCCTCTATGGCTTGCTTCTCTACTTGCTTACTCCCGGGAACTACCCATACCTGCACATCATTCGCTTTCTTCTTTCCTTTCACAAATCCCGCTACCATTCGCAAGTCCTCAATTCTTGAGTTGGTGCAACTACCAATAAAAACATAATCGACCTTTTTCCCCTTCATATTTACGCCGGGCTGAAGACCCATGTAGTTAAGTGATTTCTCGAACGAAGCTTTTTCTTTTTCATTGATCTCGCCCAAGGAAGGAACATGACCACTAACACCCACTCCCATGCCCGGGTTAGTACCATAGGTGATCATGGGTTCAATATCAGCAGCATTAATAAATATTTCCTTATCAAAAATTGCATCGCCGTCAGAATACAATTGTTTCCATTCAGCGAGTTTCTTTTCCCATTCAGCACCTTGAGGTACGAATTTTCTTCCTCTTAGATAGTTGAATGTTGTTTCGTCAGGCGCGATCATTCCACCCCTCGCTCCCATCTCAATGCTCATGTTGCAAATGGTCATCCTTGCTTCCATCGAGAGCGAACGAATTGCCGAGCCGGCATACTCTACAAAATACCCCGTCGCCCCGCTTGCGGAAATTTGAGAGATGATGTAAAGAATGATGTCTTTGCTCACCACCCCATTTTGCAGTTCACCATCAACATTTATCCGCATTAGTTTTGGTCTGGTCTGCAATACACATTGTGTGGCCAAGACCATTTCTACTTCGCTGGTACCGATTCCAAATGCAATGGCGCCAAAAGCGCCGTGAGTGGATGTATGACTGTCGCCGCACACAATAGTGATGCCGGGTTGTGTGATACCCAACTCAGGCCCTATAACATGAACAATGCCCTGGAACGGGTGTCCAAGGCCATATAGTTCAACGCCATGCTCGGCGCAATTTTTCTTCAGGGCTTCAACCTGTCGGCGACTCAACTCCTCTTTGATTGGCAAATGCTGATTTAATGTGGGCACATTATGGTCCGCCGTTGCCACTGTTTGTTTGGGACGAAAAACTTTAATGCCTCTTTTATTTAGCCCGGCAAATGCCTGCGGACTTGTTACTTCATGAATAAAATGTTCGTCGATATACAACACAGAAGGTCCGCCGTCAATTTGTTTGATAACGTGTCTGTCCCAAATTTTATCGAATAATGTTTTTGCCATGGTCTCCTTGATAAATTCTTTGTTCGAATTGTCTCACGCAGAGACGCTAAGTGTGCGCAAGGACGCAAAGTCCTGGCGACCTTTGCAATTTACCCTTTGCGGCTTTGCGTGAAAATAATTTGTTCAATAAAGAACTAAACGTACAAGAGTGCGACGCAACAAAGGCTTAATAGAATTGTTGCAGCTTGTTACATAATCATACCACCTCTACCGAATACTTTTCCGCTAATTCATGCAGATCTCCATCTTCGACTTCTTTTTTCCCGTCGGCTACTTTTAAAAACTCATTGTACAAGACATCTATATCGTTGCGATTATAATTATAACCCAGCTTCAAAAAGCGATAAGCCAATGCACTGCGGCCGCTTCTTGCTGTGAGTACGATCTTTGAACCATCGGCTCCCACTTCTTGGGGGTTGATGATCTCATAGTTGATCGCATTTTTCAGAAATCCGTCCTGGTGAATACCGGAAGAGTGCGCAAAGGCATTACTGCCGACAATCGCCTTATTCGGTTGAACCGGCATCCGCATCGTGTCAGACACGAGTTTGCTGATCGGGTTGAGTTTTTGCGGCTTAATGTCGGTATGATATCCGAGATCATGATGCTGCCGGAGGATCATCACTACCTCCTCAAGTGATGTGTTACCCGCTCTTTCACCAAGACCATTGATGGTACACTCGATTTGCCTCGCTCCACTGATAACGCCGGAAATTGAATTGGCAGTAGCCAGGCCCAAATCATTATGACAATGACAAGAAATAACAGCCTTATCAATGTTGGGAACATGATTCACAAGCCAGGCGATCTTTTCACCATATTGATACGGCAAGCAATAACCAGTGGTATCAGGGATATTAACTGTGGAAGCACCAGCATTGATCACAGCTTCAATAACAGTGGCGAGGTAGTCGTTGTCGGTGCGACCGGCATCTTCTGCGTAAAACTCAACGTTGTCCGTAAACTTCCGGGCCCATTTTACACATTGAATGGCCCGCTGCAAAATCTCTTCCCTTGTAGAATTGAATTTGGTTTTGATGTGATGGTCAGATGTGCCAATGCCCGTATGTATCCTGGGTTTGACGGCATGTTTCAAAGCCTGGGCAGCGGTCACAATGTCTTTTTCTACAGCGCGACTAAGGCCACACACGGTGGCATTCTTTATCACTCTTGCGATTTGACTCACCGACTCAAAATCGCCAGGTGAGGAAATAGGAAAACCCGCTTCGATTATATCTACACCTAGCTCTTCAAGGGCAAGCGCCAATTCGATTTTTTCAGTTGTATTTAATTTACATCCGGGAACCTGTTCGCCATCGCGAAGAGTAGTATCGAAAATGTACACTTTGTTTGAAGCCATAGTAAAAGATTTAGGAGGATATAGATAAAAATAGCAGCCTGCTTATTTTTGTGTTGCTTGCTATTCTACATGTAAACAACCTGCCTTTCGAAATTATTCAAGATCAACGGGTTGACGAAACCAAAATGAGGTGGGTTTTACGTACCTTACGGATTCTGATTCGGCCCGAAGTGCCTGACACTAAAGGGTTTTAAACATTTTGAATTACGATGCCCAACCGCTCAACAGATGCCTTGTTTCAACTGGTAAAATCACTGGAAAAGTCCGAAAAGCGCAATTTCAAGCTATATGTGAAGCGAAACTCTTCGAGTGACGAGCTGAAGATCGTTAAGCTTTTTGATGCCCTTGACAAGCTAAATGAGTACGATGAAGAACAGTTGCTAAAGAAAGATAAATCGATCAGGAAGCAACAACTCTCAAATATGAAGGCGCATTTATATAAACAAATCCTTTCAAGCCTTCGCCTGATCAAAGATGAGAATAACATCGATATCCAGTTGCACGAACAGATGGACTATGCGCGAATTCTATTTAATAAAGGTCTGTACCTGCAAAGCCTTAAAGTGCTGGATAAGATGAAGGACATGGCAAGAATCAATAACCAACTTACCTATCTTCAGCAGGCTTTGTTTTTTGAAAAGAAAATAGAAGGATTATTTATCACACGAAGCATGCAACAAAAGGCGGTTGATCTTTCTAAAGAGTCTGATGACACTAACAGCCAGTTGTCCCTCGTGAATCGCCTTTCCAACCTGGCCCTCCAGTTATATGGGTGGTACATAACACATGGACATGCGCGAAGCACAAAAGAAGTCGAAGAACTGAAAAAATTTCTGGAAGATAATCTGCCCGAAGAAACAAAGAATGCACAGGGTTTTTATGAACGTCTTTACTTGTACCAGGCTTATTGCTGGTATGCCTTTATCCGACAAGACTTTTTGCAATACTATCGTTATACTCAGAAATGGGTAGACCTTTTCGCTGAATATCCCAACATGTATGATATTGAAACGGCTCACTACATCAAAGCCATGCACAATTTGATGGGTGCTCATTTTGACCTGCGCAATGCAAAAAAACTGAGAGAGGCGACCGAAGAATTTGAAAGATTTTCTCATCGCAAAGTGGTAAAGGAAAATGAGATAAATCATATTTTGGTGTTTGTGTACCTGACCACATCGAAGATCAATAGCCATTTCCTGGAAGGCACTTTTTCCGAGGCATTGAAATACGTACCCTATATTGAAGAAAAGCTGAAAGAGTATGAACTATTTCTCGACAGGCACCGCGTATTGGTATTTTACTATAAAATTGCCTGCCTGTATTTCGGAGCGGGAAAAAACGAGAAGGCGATTCAATATCTTAACAAGATCATCAACTGGAAGGTCGATCTCCGAACAGACCTGCAATGTTATGCCCGTCTTTTGCATATTTGTTAGAATATCTCACCAAATCAGTCTATCGTGTCATGGCAAAAATGGAAAGCCTGAGTGCCGTTGAAGAAGAGATGTTACAATTCCTGCGCCGTTCTTTCCAGGTAAATGCTCACGCATTAAAACCTGAGTTTAAAAGATTGCTTGAGAAACTAAAGAGGTATGAAAATAATCCCTTAGAGACAAGAGCCTTTTCTTACCTCGACGTGATCTCATGGCTCGAAAGTAAGATCAATAATGTACCCGTGCAGGAAGTCATTAGACAAAAATATTTACAAAGCAAGAAGAAGTGAGTTGAAAAATGATTTTTTCATAATTGAATCATCATCTAATCCTTTAACCTGCTATGATGAGAAAAATTTTTGCTGCAGCTCTATTGGTCGTAAGCAGTAATCTTTCAGCCCAGGTCGATCCCTCTTATTTCAATTCGATGCAATGGCGATGTATTGGCCCCCATCGTGGCGGAAGAACGGTCGGAGCAGTGGGTGTGGCCCAACAACCAAATGTTTTTTATATCGGTGTAAACAATGGTGGTGTTTGGAAAACGACCGATTACGGAAGAACGTGGCTTCCCATCTTCGACGACCAACCGACTGGTTCAATTGGTGATGTTGCAGTTGCCCCCTCGAATCCAAGTGTAGTCTATGTCGGCAGTGGTGAAGGTCTGCAACGACCGGATCTCTCTGTTGGCGATGGGATTTATAAATCGACCGATGCCGGAAAAACCTGGACACATCTCGGCTTAACTGATGCACAGCAGATCGGGGGCCTGGCGATCGATCCAACAAATGAGAATAGAGTTTTTGTCGCAGCATTAGGTCATCCTTATGGACCCAATACTGAGCGTGGAGTATATCGCACCCTTGATGGAGGAAAGACCTGGGAAAAAGTGCTGTACAAAGATGAAAACACGGGAGCTGTACAGGTAACGATCGATCCAAAAAATACAAACATTGTTTATGCTGATCTCTGGGCAGGACGTCAAGGCCCCTGGGAGAATGGCGCGTGGAACGGACCGGAGAGTGGATTATTCAAATCAACCGATGGAGGAACAACATGGAAAAAGTTAACGAATGGATTGCCTACGACACAGCAAGGTCTGGGAAGAATTGGTTTTGCCATCGCACCCACTAATTCAAATAGAGTGTATGCAACTGTAGAATCTCCACGATTTGGTGGAATTTATCGGAGCGATGATGCCGGCGAATCATGGAAACTTTTAACGAATGATAATCGCTATTTTGGAAGATCAAGTGATTTCGCAGAATTAAAAGTCGATCCGACAAATGCTGACATTGTTTTTAGCGCCAATGTGGTAACGTGGAAATCTGTTGACGGGGGCTTGGCCTGGAATGCTTTCCGTGGCGCGCCTGGCGGTGATGACTACCATCGCATCTGGATCAATCCAAATAATCATGACATCATTTTAATTGCCAGCGACCAGGGAGCCATCATTACTGTAAATGGCGGGGAAACTTTTTCATCATGGTACAATCAACCAACTGCACAATTCTACCATGTAAGCACTGACAATGCGTTTCCTTACAATGTTTATGGCGGCCAGCAGGAAAGCGGCTCCGTAGGTATTGCATCGAGGAGCAACGACGGAGAAATTACTTTTCATGAGTGGCACCCGGTCGCCGTGGAGGAGTATGGATATGTGGCGCCCGATCCACTTGATCCAAATATTATTTACGGGGGTAAGATCTCGAAGTATGATAAGCGAACCGGCCAGGTTCAAAATATTTCACCGGAAGTAGTGCGAAATGGCAAGTATCGTTTTTTAAGAACGGCACCGGTACTCTTCTCTCCAATCGATCCAAGAACTTTATACTTTGCCGGAAATGTTTTATTCAAAACGAGAGACGGAGGTAACAGCTGGCAGGTCATTAGTCCTGATCTCACACGGGAAAGCTGGGATGTGCCGCAGAGTGTCGGCATTTATACGACCAATGATCTGAGGACAATGCCGAGGCGGGGCGTGATCTATACGGTGGCGCCGTCATTCAAAGACATCAATACAATTTGGATTGGAACCGATGATGGGTTGATTCATGTAACAAGAGACGGAGGCAAGACATGGAAAAATGTTACTCCTCCACAGATAACGTCGTGGAGTAAGGTTTCGATGATGGAAGCAAGTCATACCGACGTTAACACCGCATATGCAGCTGTGAATCGCATTCGTGTTGATGATATGCACGCGCATATCTATAAAACAACCGACGGAGGAAAAACCTGGAAAGAAATTGTAAATGGTTTACCGAATGACCCGATCAATACAGTTCGTGAAGATCCAAAGAAAAAAGGTTTATTATTCTCCGGCAGTGAAAGAGCCGTGTATGTTTCTTTTGATGATGGCGAACACTGGCAAAGTTTGAGACTAAATATGCCAGCAACATCTATTCGTGATTTAGTTATCAAGGATGATGACATTGTTGTGGGCACACATGGAAGAAGTTTTTGGATCCTGGACGATATAACACCTCTGCGACAATTACCAATGGAAGGTGTAACGGCACGACTAAACATCCTATATAGACCTGAAATAGCCACTCGTGTTCGGTGGGATATGTGGACGGACACACCGTTGCCACAGGAAGAGCCAGCCGGGCAAAATCCTCCCGACGGCGCGATCATAGATTATTATTTGAATGATGACACAAGAGAAGTTTCATTGACTATTACCGATTCAAAAGGAAATTTGATCCGGAATTTCAGCAATCATGACACGATGTATAAAATTCCGCCGGTAAATATTCCATTGTACTGGATTCGTCCCCAGCAAATTCTTTCAGCGCAAAAAGGTCCGCATAGATTCTTATGGGATATGCATTACACGCCTTTGAATATTCCTCCCTCGTATCCTATTTCAGCAATTTATAAAAATACAGCGCCGGCTGAAACGTCGCCATGGGTGATGCCAGGGAGTTATGTAATAAAGCTTACTGTTGATGGAAAAGTTTTCACGCAACAACTAGTTGTGAGAATGGATCCGAGGGTGAGAACATCTGTTCCCGATCTCCAAAAGCAACACAATCTTT
>VBAQ01000039.1:38492-43333 GCA_005883765.1 Bacteroidota bacterium | reverse complement strand
GCCAATCCTTCCCGGGATTCCACCATTACGGATACTACCTATTTTATTGACTTCACTTTAGGTCAGAAAAGAGTTTTTGAAATTGCAGCCGATGTCGAAGGTTGGACCTGGACGCCACCCTGGAGTATCTTCGGAGATACGTTGATTTATCCCTACAGCAGCCTACAATGCGAGTTGGACGCGGTTCCGACCGGATCAGTTTATGGGTTTTATTTTTCAAAGAATGCGTACGGTCTGGACATGGGACCCTACTTTTCAAAAGGATGGTTGTTAATGAAAAAATCTTTTGTTGACAGTTTTTTCGAGGCAGGTAATTATAGCTACGCAACATTGCTCAACAGGGATACAACCTACACTAGTCCGCTCAACCCCGATGCCAGTAGGCCACGCACACAAAAATTGCTTAGCAGCGGAATTCACCTGATTTGGTTCGACAGTACGGGTAAAACCTGGCAAACCTCCAGCAGTAGTGCTGACCAAACCGGAAGTTATTTCACCATCACAAAGAATCAATCCGATCCTTACACTTCTCAGCCCGGATTTACGGATTATGCCTATGCTGCCGATATCGGGGCAACATTCGAATGTAATTTATACGACGGTGAGGGCCATATGCTGCATCTGGCTAATGGAAGATTCCACTTACTGTTGAGATTTAAGCAATTCAATTGATGGGAACACTGTCATTCGTTTATTATGCATAGTATTGATCGTCCAGCTGTGGTTATGGATCCATGCCGGTTATCCGATCCATATTAAGGCGAACAGGGCAATACCTTTTTTGATGATTAAATCCTATTTTCGCTAACAGCTATTTGTCAATTTGGCACCACCGTATTTCAGCCCGGGAACATTTTAACGCGAATCATTTCTGTTAGCCACCAATAATTTATTTATGTACCGATACGTCAATCGCTCATTTAATTATTTGTCTTCTTCTCTATAAAAACTGAGCTGATTTTTGAGCGTGATGATTTCCTGCCGCATTTCTTCAATGCGCTGCAGCAAATAATTGATCACATCAATGCCTTCGAGGTTAATATCAAGTTCATCATGTAGCCTGACTATTCTTTCAAGTCTTGGCAATTCCTCCGCCGTAATGCACATCGCCTGATCGACAATGATAATTTCTATCAGTCCGTTATCTTCCAATGACTGAACAAATGAAATGTCTATACCATGGCTGCTGCAGAATTCATTCAGCACTATCATATTTTCCACCTGCATAAAGATCGTTTTACGATGATAATTTCGCCAACTGCTCAAACAATTCTTTTTGTTTTTCAGTCAGGTGAGTTGGTATTTTCACCTGGAAAGTGACTATCAGATCACCAAACTCACCTTCCTTTTTATAAACAGGAAAACCTTTTCCCTTTAACCTGATCCTGGTTCCATTCTGTGTTTCAGGTTTCACTTTCAATTTTACTTTTCCGTCGAGTGTGTCGATGGTAACTTCACCGCCTAGTACCGCCGTGTAGAGGTCAAGATCAACAGTTGTATAAAGATCGTTCCCATCACGTTTGAAAGTAGTGTTGTTGATAATGTGAAAAGTGATATACAGATCTCCCGCGGGACCACCATTGATGCCCTCTCCACCGTGCCCCTTGATTTTTATTTTCTGGCCATTTTCGATTCCGGCCGGAATCGTGATGCGAATATTCTTACCATTTACGGTAAGAACCTGCTGGTGGGCTTTATAAGCCTCGCTAAGATTTAGTTGTAATTCTGCGTGATAATCCTCACCGCGGTATTTTGTTTGCCTCTGCCTGAACCCGCCGCCACCCATATTTCCAAACAGGGAAGTGAAAAAATCTGAGAACTCACTTTCTTCAAAATCACCGGAAAATGTCTCTCTTCCAAAACTCTGTGATTGCCCTTGTGACTGTCTTGCCTGCTCAAATTGTTCGGCATGCTGCCAGTCCTTGCCATACTGATCGTATTTTTTTCTTTTCTCGGGATCACTCAACACTTCATTGGCCTCGTTGATCTGCTGAAATTTTTTGTGAGCCTCTTTATCATTGGGATTGAGATCGGGATGGAGCTTTCTGGCAAGTTTACGGTAAGCTTTTTTTATATCGTCCTGAGTTGCATTCTTATCTACGCCCAGCACCTTGTAGTAATCTATGAACTCCATTGCTCGTCTTTGAATTGACTGGTTTGATCAGTAAAATTACGGAAAACAGTGAAGACAAAATTCCGGTTGGCTGCCAATAAAAAATGCCGTTCGTTTCGGGAACAGCATTTTTATTTTTCTCCAAATTCTGGTTACATACTGAATGATGCAGGCGTGGCCGACGTTTCTAATTCACCTTCTGTTTCCTTTTGCCATGAATAATTGCCTTCTTCTTCCGCCTCAATGTTAATATAGTTTTCCGCAATTTCGGTCAGCAATGCATCCGTATCTTCTTCTTCAAGCAGGGTTTTGTCCAAAATATCGGCTGCACGGTGCAGGCCCATCGTAAGTGCTAGCTGGACAAGGCCACCATAAGTCGCAATTTCATAGTGCTCCACTTTTTGTGCTGCGATAATCAAAGCAGCATCTCTCGTCATAGACCCTTTCTTTGTTTCTTTTATGATTGTCTCTGATTCTTTCACCAGTCCATCCATTGCTTCACACTTTTTGCCTTCCGCCTTTTTGCCAATTATCTGGAAGACTTTCTCCAATCTTTTTATCTGTTTCTCGGTTTGTTTTAAATGGTCATTAAAGGCATCTTCCAATTCTTCCGTTGTGCTGGCCTCCGCCAATTTAGGAATAGCTTTCAGCAATTGCTGCTCGGCGTAATAGATATCCTTCAATTGGTCGATGAAAAATTTTTCCAGCAGTGATTGCTGATCTTTGTTACCATTGCTCCGGGATGGACTTTTACTCCTTCCATTATTTGATGTGGGAGCCTGAGTTTGTCTTGTGTTGCTTTTATTTCTTGTGGTCTGTTTCATGATAAAAATTTTTTTGAGAATGTTAGAAACATATATCGATTCACGATCGCTGGTGGCTCACCTGCTATTTTGAATTACGAGCTTGTATGCCCGTTTTTTTCCTAAACTCGTTGTATTCATCATGCCGCTGCCCGGTATCATTTTCATCCACGTCAAAATCCTTTTCATATTCCGGATTAAATGAAGTTCGTTTTTCATCATAACCTTCGTAAGGTTTTTGTAAGTTTTCGCCGGCATCGTAAGGCCCCGGAGATTTTCTCCCCCGACTTCCGCCGCCACGGCGATTGCCGTCAGAAGCTGGTTTGCTGCCCCTGTTTTTTTTAGCTGGCATAGCTTAAAATTTTAAATTTTGGAGATAAGAATTTACAGAGAAAATAAACAAAAAAATGCCCTGCTTTGTGTCATCAAAGATCATGCGAGGCAATCCTGCGCTAACGCAATGACATAATCAACAGTCTAAGATCAGTTCCGCGCTAATGATTTGCTTCTACGGTGTGTTTCTTTGATATATCCTCCACTTCCTTGATAAATTTATCAATATTTGCGTCAGCATACATTCCATATGCATCAGTCAGAGACCCGCGAGCCCCATCTGTCGTTTCAATCACATACAAAATGGCACTTTCTGAAGGATCGCTCGCTCCTTCAAAACGAAAAAAATTAATGATATGAACTTCATCTGCTTTATATAACTTTTCCGTTTCGAGTGAGCGAAGGTGAGATCCGTCCTCGGTAACCGTAAAGTTTTCAGTGTAGCCATCCTTTACGATTTTATTCAGGCAGGACGCCAAAGTTTTCATTTCGTCCATACAGTTTTTTTTAAATTTGACAAAAAGCCGGCCACGACGTGCCGGCTACATTAGTTTTCGTTCAAGAAAAATCATTCACAGTTCAGTACCAAATCTACCTGTCAGCACTGCGCTGCATATCACGATAGTTTCTGATAGTATCGTGTGAACTTCTTAGATTATTTTTTTCTTCCTGCACCAATGTGCGCACATCGGGCGGAAGGTCATTATCCGGATCCAAAGCCTTCTCATACGCCTTCTGCGCAGCGTCTTCTCCATACTCACATTCCTCCAGCACTGATTTCCTCTCGGACCTGCTAAATGCCGATTTAACATCCATCCAGGTGCGATATATTTTCCCGGAAGCTGTGGTACCTCCCGCCGGTTCACCGCCCAATCTTTGCACCTTATCGGTTAGTTCCCTGGCGTAATTGCGGCTTTCATCGGCCATTCGATGAAAAATATTGCGCAGGTCAACGTCATTCTCATTCGTTTCCTTCACTGCTTTTTCATAACCCTCGACACGATCATGATTAATTTTAATGAGATCGTTGAGGGCCTCGATTGTTCTTTCATTTCTTTCCATAAAAAAATTTTTTAGAAGCAACAGTTTAAAAATCAGTATTCAAATTCTGATTAATAATGAAATGTGTAGAAAAAAATTCTCAAATCTGAAGTTTAATACATTCGTTATGATATCCTGTACAGCATTCGACTTCCTGTAAATCTCTCTACCCTTCATTATTTATCAATACGCGGGAAAAACTATGCCATGAACTCTTGCTGAAAACTCAGTTGGCATAATAATTAATGAGAGTAAGAAAAAACTAGTCATGGCAAAATATTCCAAAGGCGCTCAAAAGAAAGTAAAAAGAGCAATGCACGAAAAGAAAAAAGGCACACTGAAAAGTGGCCGAAGCGGAAAAAAAGTAAAGAGTCGTAAACAGGCTATTGCCATTGGACTTTCAGAAGCACGTAAGAGTGGCGCAAAAGTTCCTAAAAAGAAATCCGCATCAAAAACTGGAGGAAGAAAAAAATCATCAGGGAGGGGCAAAAGCAAAAAATAAAGAACCCCAAAAAAAACGGGGCTCTTCTTTGTTTTGACTAAAAAATTTA
>VBAQ01000039.1:37893-38366 GCA_005883765.1 Bacteroidota bacterium | reverse complement strand
TTGTTTCATATTCTGCCTTGCTTGCTGCTCCTTTTAGACCAATATCTTTTTTTATGGTGATAGTCGTTTGCTCCCTGGCGAGTTCAGGGGTGGCAGTCAATGGATTTGTATTTGTAATTTCCCAGGGCAGCGTTTTTTGCGAGATGAATTCTCCTTGCGTGAGTAGTACGGCGCGTCGAACAACATTTCTGAATTCCCTGAGGTTACCAGGCCAACTGTACTTCATGAACATTTGGATCACTTCCTCGTCAAAACCTTTCACATCTTTACCAAGTTCTTCATTTGTCTTTTGTAAAAAGAATTCTGCGAACGCAGGAATGTCCTGCCTACGATTACGCAACGGCGGAAGATTGATGGAAAACTCATTAAAGCGATGATACAGATCTTCTCTGAATTTTCCCCTTTGATATGCATCCTGCAAATTTTCATTTGAAGCAACGATGATGCGCACATCAACATCCATTTCTTTATTG
>VBAQ01000039.1:5355-37867 GCA_005883765.1 Bacteroidota bacterium | reverse complement strand
ACTCGCTTAAATTTTCTTTCCTGTATCACGCGCAATAAAGCAGCCTGGATGTCGATAGACAAATTTCCTACTTCGTCCAAAAATAAAGTACCGCCGTTTGCCAATTCAAAATGACCTTCTTTATCAGATGATGCGCCTGTAAATGCTCCTTTCACATGCCCAAATAATTCGCTGCCAGCCAATTCTTTTGACAGTGTCCCGCAATCCATAGCCACAAACGGTTTGTCTTTGCGGTGACTTAATTTGTGGATCGTTTTTGCGATGACCTCTTTGCCCGTTCCACTTTCCCCATATAAAATGATGCTATAGTTTGTTGGAGCTACAATCTCAATTTGCTGATAAAGATCCCGCGTTGCTGGTGCTTCGCCGACCAAAAATTCCTGTTTTTGGTATTTACCCGGGGTCTTGGCTTTACCTGACGCAGTATTTCTTTCTTCCGCAGAGTCCGCTGGGCGCTCCAGGGCCTTGTTAAGAACGGAGAGAACTTCGTCGGGTATTAGCGGCTTAGTAATATAATCAAAGGCACCCTGCTTGATCACCTCGATAGCTGTTTTGATATCGGAATAGCCGGTGATGATGAGAACGATTGCATCGGGCTTGATTTTCTTTACCGACATCAGCACTTCTTTACCATCCATGTTCCCAAGCCTGAAGTCACATAAAACAGCATCAAAACTTTCTTCTTCAAACCGGGTCAGACCTTTTTGGCCTGAGTAGGCCACACCGGTTTCATAGCCGTTACGGGATAAAAACCTGGACAATAACGTGCACATGTCCATGTCGTCATCGATGATTAAAACTCTTTTCTTCATAAGCCAACACTCTTGTTTCTATGAAATTAATCAAAAAGAAGTTGAGTTGAATCAATATTCGCATGAATAAATTCTGAAGTTTGACGATGTTTTGTTCAATTTCCTTGCCGGTATTGGATTAAAACGTGTAATAGATGATTTTTTTTAGTTATGAAAGTCCGGCCCCCGGAATTTATTTGGTAACATAATTGTTGCTTTATCAATTGATTCCACTTTTTTTAACGGGTCACAGTATGAAAACAGCAATACAGGAGAAGTTAAAAGCGCTGATCGTTGACGATGAAATGGACGTATGTCACCTGCTTTGTACAATTCTGAATTGCAAAAATTTGCAAGCCAGCTACGTTAACTCGATCAGCGAGGCGAAGCGTGTTTTGAGGGAAGAAAACCCATCCATTGTATTTCTTGACAATCATTTGCCCGACGGCTTTGGAACAAATTTCATCGAGGAGATCAAGAGTGTAAATCCATTGGTCAAGATCGTGATGATTACAGCATATGACACAAGCGCTGACAGGGATAAGGCATACTCTAAAGGAGTCGATGATTTTATCGGGAAGCCTTTTACCAGCATAGCAATTTTTCAAACGCTGGAAAATCTACTGAACTAATTCCATCTTACGAGTTGTAGAATTATTTCCACAAACGAACCAGGAAAGACCAACGATAAATTCCCTCCACCCTGTTAAATTTTTTATTAAGAGCCTTCGCATGGGTAATCTACTATATGTGATAGCAGTTATTTTGGCTATAGCCTGGGCAGTTGGTTTTTTCGTATATGCGGCTTCAGGTCTAATTCATATATTATTGGTGATGGCCTTTATAACCGTCGTGTTGCGATTGGTAAGAAGGTAGGAAAAGGCGCCCACGCAATCGAAGTTATCACAAGAATCTTTGTCAATTGGTGC
This sequence comes from Bacteroidota bacterium, assembly GCA_005883765.1. Taxonomy (GTDB): domain Bacteria; phylum Bacteroidota; class Bacteroidia; order Chitinophagales; family Chitinophagaceae; genus VBAU01. Next base: position 36,147 of record VBAQ01000039.1, on the reverse strand, counting down.
TTGGGGTTGATCCATCTGAACTATTCAACATAACAGTGAACACACTTCCTTCTCCCAGGCTGCTTTTTACTTCAATACTTCCGTTGTGATTCAGAATAATATTTTGGGTATGGGTTAAGCCCAGGCCTGACCCATTTCCTTTCTTGGTAAAATAAGGATCAAACAATTTTTGTTGTGTTTCCTCATCCATACCCACGCCGTTGTCTTTAATTTTTACAAAGCATTTGCCGCTGTCATGCCAAACATGAACTTCCAGAATTCCTTTATCCCTTTCCATGGCCTCGATCGCATTCACAATGATATTCAGAAAAGCAATTTTTATCTTTTCGGTATCGGCAAAGATTTCACACCCCGCGTTTGAATACTTCTTGTCCAGTTTAATGTGCTTTAGCTCAATTCTGTCTTTTGCAAGTTCAAGCGTATCATCAAGCAACTTGTTAATACTTATTTTAGAATACTGCAGCAATGCAAATTTTGTCGAGGTTAGGAGTTCAGAGATCATATGATTGATACGGTTTGCATTTCTCTCGATCATATCGAGCAGCATAGTCGTTTCTTCATCATGGTTTGATCCTGTTTTGATTTGCTCAGAGGCAAGGGCAATATTTGTAAGAGGGTTTCTTATTTCATGACCAATGGTGCGGGCTATTCGGCCGGTAGCAGTAAATTTCTCGAGGCTCCGCAGCTTTTCAAGCTCAAGATTTGCTTCCTGCAATTCCTGCACTTTAGCCTCCAATTGTTTCCTGTAAGAGTTTGCCTGCTCATCGGCCTTGGCTTTAGCATTGCTTTCCTCACTATATGTAACAAACGAATAAACGGATAGTAAAACGGCAATGGTCAGGGATGTGATGGCAATTATTTTTATGGATACGGAAACACCCCGTAACTTTTCCTTTCTCAAATCCAGCAATTCCTTTTCCGCCCTTTCCATTTGTTGAATACTGTTTTTAATATTGATCGTAAGATTTTTACTGATCCCTGCCCCTGCCTTCATTTCAGTTGTGATTACATTGCCTGCTTGCTTATATAATAGTACGCCCCTGTACATTCTGCCAAGTTTTTCCTGGACCAGGGTTTTCAACGTATCTAATTTTCGCTGCTGAATGATATTGTCTGATGTTATGCTATCTGTGTTCTTTAGAATTGAATCTATTTTTTTTGTACCCGCATAAAAAGTCTCAAGATGATCACTATCATTCAACAGAACATACCCTCTTGCAGAGCTCTCTGTTTCGTTCAAATAAGCGGAAAGAGTCTCAAGATTGTTAATAACAAGATCCGTGTGCTCCACCCATTTTGACTGTCGCAAAAGTTGCTGAAGTGTAAAAAAGATGAGGAAATAAGAAACCAGCAGCAGCAAAAAAGCTGTTAAATAACCTGCTTTTACCCTAAAGCTTCCCGTGGTTAGCATATGTTTTTGCTCTTAAGGGGTCAGTTATTCATAGATTCGTTCAATCGCATCTCTGTATTTTTCCATGATCACCTTTCTCTTTAAAGAAAGTTTAGGCGTCATTTCGCCGGTCTCAACACTCCATTCATGTGCGAGTAATTCAAACTTTTTGACCTGTTCTACATGATTGAAAAACTTATTAAAAGTCTCCACTAATTCCCTGAACATTTCGACCACTTTCGGATTTTGTATAAGTTCTTCTTTATTGTATCCGTCAACATTATTCTTCCGGGCCCAATCATTTAAATTGGGAAATGACGGCACTATCAGAGCACCTACGAATTTTTTCTCCGCACCAATAAGCATCACCTGCTCAATAAAAGGCGACTCCTTTAATTTATTTTCTATCGGCAGTGGAGCCACGTATTTACCCCCGCTGGTTTTGAACAATTCTTTTTTCCGATCAGTGATCTTTAAAAATTTATCTGCGGAATTCTTTCCTTCTACCAACATGCCAATATCGCCTGTATGATACCAGCCATCAGTTATCTCCTGTGCAGTTAGATCAGGCCGTTTGTAATAGCCCATCATCACATTGGGTCCCTTGCACAATATTTCTCCGTCCTCTGCCATCTTTACCTGCACACCGTCAATCAATGGTCCCACCGTTCCAATCATCCTCTGTTTTTCGTCAAAACGGTTAACAGCAATTACCGGCGAAGTTTCGGTGAGTCCGTAACCCTCCATGATCGGGATCCTGGCCGCCGTGAAAATTTTTATTAATCTCACCTGGCAGGCCGCGCCACCTGTTACTACGCATTTGATGTGATTGCCTAACGCTTCTCTCCATTTGCTAAATACAATTTTATTGGCAATGTTCAACTGAAGGCGGTACCAGGCACTCTTTTTTTTATTTATCTCATATTTTTCAGCGAGCCCATGTGCCCAAAAAAATAATTTTTTTGCTATACCGCTTAAGTCATTTCCTTTTTGCATAATGCGGTCATACACCTTTTCCAGTAATCTCGGTACCGTAGTGAATAAATGAGGTTGTACTTCTTTCAAATTATCACCGATCGTATCGAGACTTTCCGCGTAATAAACAGCAGTCCCTCTAAACAGGTAGAGGTATGTTACCATTCGTTCAAAAATATGATTGAGGGGAAGAAAACTAAGTGCCTTCATTTTTTCACCGGGAGGAAAACACGGAATACAAGCCATAACATTGGAAAGTATATTCCGGTGCGAGAGCATGACACCCTTGGGCGTGCCGGTTGTTCCTGACGTATAAATTATCGTTGCTAAGTCCTCGTAGCTGATTTTTTCAGAGATCGATTTGACCTGTTCTTTTAACGCCGGGGTACTGAGAGCAAAAATTTCTTTCCAGTGCTTAGCATTGGCAACGTGTTCAAATGTGTAGATTTCTTTTAGTGACGGGACCTGGTCTTTGATACTAAGGACTTTTAAAAAAAGTTCTTCATCATTTACAAAGGCAATTTTCACCTGGGCATCACTAAAAATAAATTTCAATTCGTTAATGTTGATGGTAGGATAAACGGGGGTAAGTATGGCGCCGGTTCGCTGCACAGCCAGGTCAAGCATAATCCATTCGGGGCGGTTTTTACTTAGTAGAGCCACTTTGTCTCTGCCTTCCACACTCATGTCACCAGGCCCGACCCCAATGGCAAGCAAGCCCGCGCTAAGGTCATTGACAATTTCCGAAACCTGTGCCGTGCTGTACTTTTTGTATTGCCCGCCGTCCTTACCGGCAAGCATATCATCAGTCGGTGATCTCTCTAAATGATATTGGATGCAATCAAACAATCTTCGTGGCTCAGTCATAATTCAGGTTAAAAATTTATGGTACCCAGCTGTCGTAATACTATGTGACGCCTGTTGCGTCGCACTCTTGTGCATTGGGAATTCTATTCAAAAATTTAAAAAATTTTTGAATCTCCTGTCATTTGTTACGTAAACTCAATTTACTCAAAAAACCAGAAAATAAAAAGCCACCCAATGAGGGCATGTAAGTAAGATTTTTCATTTTATCAGCAAACATAGGCTCTCATCTGTCCTGGTAGTATTGCCCTGAAGGCATTTTAAAAACTCTCGTCTTCTGAAAGGCGACGAAATTTTTGTATTCTTCATCATGTGTTTTTGTCCAGTTGTCATAGGCCGCTAAATTTTCAACGGTCCCAAACAGCCATTCATTGTAAGCGTTAAAAATACCCTCCTGTATCAGTTGACGCTGGTAATCGAACAGTTTATAGGGAAATCTTCCGGCATATTTATCAAACCATTCCAAAATAAAGCGGGCCCGGATCATTGTCAGCGTTTCGGTAGTTAATCCTCGATTGGCCAGGGAAGATTGCTTGTTCATGCAATCAAGAAAAGCTCGCGCAAATTCATTTTTATTTTTTTCCTGCCCTGCCATAATATTGGCGTCAGCAAACAATTTTTCTTTATACGCTTCCAGCAGCAATTGTTTCATAGCGGTGCCGCGGTCGCTAAGGCTTTCCATATTTACGAATATTTCGCCGTAGACCAGGCTCCATATTTTATCCTTTGCAAAAAAATAATAACGGGCCGCATTATAATAATTACCGGAATAGGACGGGTCCATTTTAATTCCTGTTTCCCATTGCTCAATCGCTGAAAAATCCTTTTTTGCCCAAAGCAACTCTCCATACTCGCTGTAAAGCGCCCCGCTATTTGGAAACTTTTTCAGTCCTCTTTTGTAAATCTTCTCACATTCTTTCACTTCCTCCAAAGCCTTGTAAACATTTCCGGCGATTTGAAAAGCGACCACATCCGCATCATCACGATCCATCAATATTTTCACTTCATCCAGTGCCTTTTCATAATCCCGCTTGTAGTAATAAGACATAGCGAGATCCTTTTGCATTTCAAGATTATTCTTGTCCATCTGCAAGGCGCGGGTAAGTATAATAATGGCGTTATTAAAATCCCCTTGCCGCATGAACGTTCTTGCATTTTCGTGCAGTGTCTTAGGATCTTCTGTCTGGGCAATTATTGACAAACCAATAAGAAGAGAGCTACAAAAAATGAGGAAGTATTTTTTCATGGCTGCAAATTAAAATAAAACATCATAGCTACTTTGAAACTTGAAGAGATTAACAATTTCATTTAAAGAATTCTTTGCTTAAGAATTTAGAGTATGCGTTAGCAGTCCATCTCTCAGCTTTGGTTCGAACCATGTGCTCTTTGGAGGCATTGTTTGTCCGCTGTCAGCAATGTCAAATAATTGTTGAATGCTCACGGGATGCAAACTAAATGCCACCTTCATTTCTCGACTATCTACTCTTCTTTCCAATTCAGCCAAACCACGGATGCCTCCCACAAAATCTATTCTTTTATCGGTGCGCTGATCCTTTATGCCAAGTATCGGATCGAGGATATTATTCGATAAAATAGTGACGTCCAGGATCCCGATTGGATCATTTTCAAATGTTCCGTTCCCGGATTCCAGGATATACCATTGTTGATCGAGATACATTCCAAACTGATGCGGTTGTTTCGGCGAAAATGGAGCGGCGGCTTTTTCAATGGCAAAATCAGTTGCCAGTTTGCTGAGAAACTCTTGCGCCGATAGGCCATTTAAATCTCTGATCACGCGGTTGTAGTCAAAAATTTTCAACTCACTCGCAGGAAAGATCGTTGTCAAAAAATATTTTGCATTGTCATTTCCAGGCAATTGCTGGCTCACCTTTGCGGCCGATGCAGCCCGATGATGACCATCGGCTATGTACGTACAAGGAACTTGAGTTTGAAACAGCCTCGTGATAGAATGAATAGTGGCGCCCTCATCAATGATCCAGAGCCTGTGCTCAATGTTATCCTCAGCGATGAAATCGTAAACGCATTCCTGGGTTTTCTTCCATTGATTAATTAACTGATTTATTTCAGCAACATCACGGCAGGCAAGAAATACATTCCCGGTTTGGGCTTCTGTGGCCAGCATATGGTCGATCCTGTCTTTCTCCTTTTCAGGCCTCGTGAATTCATGTTTCTTTATTACATCATTAAAATAATCCTCGACAGAAGAGATGCAAACCAGGCCTGTCTGGTCTTTTCCATTCATGGTCAGTTGATAGATATAATAACAAGGTTTTTGTTCATGGAACAGAATGCTGTCATGGATAAACCCATGAAGGTTTGCTTTTGCTTTGTCATAAACCAGTGCACTATGAATATCGGTTTCAGTTGGAAGATCGATCTCAGATTTGGTAATGTGCAGAAATGAATAAGGATTACCCTTGGCCTCTGCCCTGGCTTCTTCACTGTTTAAGACATCATAAGGTCTTGCCGCAACTTGTTTTACTAACTCGGGTTTTGGACGAAGAGCTCCGAACGGTTTTATAATTGCCATTGATATCGGGCATTGAATTGAATATGAAATTATCCCAGTTTATTCGCAAAATATTTCATCAGGTCAGTCAGCGCGTTTACACTCTCCAGTGGCAGGGCGTTGTACATTGACACTCTGAATCCACCCGACAACCGGTGTCCCTTTACCCCGATCATACCCTCATTTTTGCAGAGGTCTAAGAACTCTTTTTCAAGCCCTGCATCCTCGATCATAAATACTGCATTCATCCTGCTGCGATCTTCCTTCGCCACAGGACCTTTAAATATTGGCAGGTTATCGAGCGTGTCGTAAAATAATTTTGCCTTTGCATTGTTGACACTTTCCATGGCTGGCACACCACCTTGTTTTTTTAGCCAGCGCAGTGTAAGCATACAGACGTATACAGCAAAAACCGGCGGGGTATTTAGTAAAGAGCCCGCTTCTATATGATTGCGGTAATCCATGATGGTCGGGATCACACGTCTTATCTTACCAAGAATTTTTTTATTGACCACGACCAGGTTCACTCCGGCCGCACCCACATTCTTTTGCGCACCAGCATAGATCAGATCAAACTTTGAAAAATCAATATCGCGACTCAAAATATCACTGCTCATATCGGCAACCAGGGACACACCCGCGTTATAAAAAACTGAGAGGTCCTGCCACTGAGTTCCGTAGATCGTATTATTCGTGGTAATGTGAAGGTATTTCGAGGTGGGAGTTACATTGAAATTTTTTGGAAGTGCCCTGTAACCCGAATCTTTGCCACTGCAAACAATATCAACATGCCCAAATAATTTTGCCTCCTTCATGGCTTTCGACGCCCATACACCCGTGTCAGTGTAAGCAGCGATCTCGTTTTCATCAAGCAGGTTCATCGGAACTTGCATAAATTGAGTGGTTGCGCCGCCATGCAAAAACAAAACCTCATGATCCTCGTTTAGGTTCATTAATTCCTTCGCCAAGCTCCTGGCCTCATCCATTACTTCCTGGAATAAAGAGGTACGATGTCCAATTTCGAGAATGGATAAACCGGTATTTTTAAAGTCGAGGATAGCCCGACTGGCCTCTTCAAAAACTTCTTTGGGAAGAATGGACGGACCTGCATTGAAATTGTGGATCACAGTCCCCGCCCGCCTGATAAAGGCACTTACTTCAATTTCTTTCTTATTGCTCATTGAATGATTTATCCTGCAAAAATAGAACTTCTGGAAGAAGGATTATTGCAACTTCCTTTCCTAAGGAATGGGGGATTCATGTTCTCTTCCCTTGATGTTGTTATTTTTCCAGGCAGTATTGAGGTCTTCGAATTCTTTCAAATCTTGTTCTGAGAATTCTTTATTGGTGAGTTTGGTGAGATCTGGTTCACCTGCATTCACCCACGCGGTGTACCAAAATGAAGCAACAGCAAATATAGCCTGCCGCATTCTGCGTTCCACCATTCCTTTCAATTTAGCATCGTAGGCTTTTGTAAATGCAGATGAATATTGCCGAATGATGACTCCGTTCCTGTTCTCAAAAGAAAATTTTTGATCCGGAGAAAACTGCGCTGACAATTCTTTTTCGTACAATAATACTGTGTCCGCAGCAATGGCACTTTCAATTACACGCTGCCAGATAAAACTCAGCGGGTCCTTAATATATTCGGCCTTGCCAATAAAAAAGTCCCAGGCCTTTTCCGCCAGCAATTCAGGTACCCGGCTTTCCCAGAATCCGTGAATACCCTGCTGGTTCGTGTATTGGCCGTTATGATTGCTGTTTGCATGGAGAGGAACATGGGCGTCTGCAATATAATGCCCGATCTCTGCGGATAACTTTAAAATTTTTACCTGGTTTTTTTGTTTGAATGCTTCGGTCAGCCGATTCAGTTCTGTTTGTATCCACCACGGTACAATCCCATATTCCTGCAAGGTATCTTCAGAAAATTTTGCGACGGCTTCATTCCATTTTCTTGGTAACGATCCAAAAGGGTACTTACCATAATGATCAATATCGATGTAGTGTCTCGATCCTTCCGTGGCAATCACATATCTTTTCATATCGGGATCGACAGCATGCTCAGTTATAAAATTGATATTTGGCTTGTATAAAACAAGCAGTCGCGGGGGCAGCAAAAAAACGGCGTAGTTATTTATTTTTTTGTGTGCATAAAATCCCCAACAGAAACATTCTATGGAAAGAACAAGAACCGTTGAAACTAAAATCAATTTTTTCAAGCAATATCAATTGTAGATTTTAATTGATCCTTTTTATCGGGAAAAGCATCTTCATCTACGTGGGTTACCCCACCGCTTATCGCAAATTTCATCGCATCGGAACTGGTAATGCTGGTGATCGGCTTTACGCGGTTTGCCGGCAGAATATATACATTTCCCGCTATTGAGTAAGCCATGGGTACGTATACGGCAATAAAATCCCGGAGCCCCCAATGACTCATATCTTTTTGTGTAACAAAACCCACTCTCCATACGTCCGTGTCATCCACATTAGCCATCACGGGTTTATCAAATTTTCTCTTCTCGCCCGCAAATGCTTCAAAAAAATCTCTGACAGACGAATAGATATATTTTACACCAGGAGTTTTTTCCAGCCACCGGTCAAAAAGACTAAAAATTCTGGATTGAATAAAAAATGAACTCAGGTAGCCGATGATTATTACGGTGACAATGATGGCCAGGAATCCCAACCCATAGTTTTTTACTTCGTAGCCAATCGTATGGCCCTCGAAATCTCGTATCGGCTTACGAAAAATAGGTACCCAGCTATCAACGGTCGAAATGATCCAATAAATAGAATAAATGGTGATGGCCAAAGGAGCCATGACAAGCAGACCCTGTAAAAAGTATTTAAAAACACTTTTCCACCTAAATGGCTCGCGTCGAAGAGTCGTTTTGGCTCGTGAAGAATTCATGGTTCAAAAGTAGGTTAAAGACCGCTTCAAGAAAAACAGCAACTAACAATCGTTCAAATGAAAAAATTGTTATGGATGGCAAAAAAACCGGATGGAAACTTTGGTTACGAAAAAAGTTTCCATAGTTTTGCGGCCCTGTCCCGACAATATTCGGAATGTGATTATGGCAAAAGAAAGAATTCTTCAGAAGGCTCATGAATTGTTTATGCGATATGGTGTTCGCTCGGTCTCCATGGACGACATTGCGGCCCAACTGGGAATGAGCAAAAAAACGCTTTACCAGTTTTATACTGACAAAGAAGAATTAGTGGATGCTGTGCTGAGTGTTTTTTTAGAAGGTAACCGTAAGCAATGCCTTGCCGACAGGCAGCGATCAGAAAACGCTATACATGAAGTGCTACTGGCTTTTGACATGATGCAGGAAATGTTTGCTAACATGAACCCTTCCATGGTGTTTGAACTTGAAAAATATCACCCGGCAGTATCAAAAAAAATTCAGCACCATAAGCAGGTTTTTATGTACCAGGTGATAAAACAAAATCTGGAAAGGGGAATACAGGAAGAACTGTACAGACCTGAGATCAACATTGATATTCTTACAAGGTTTCGGATCGAAAGTATGATGTTGGCTTTTAACACCGAGGTTTTCCCTAACAACCGGACCCATTTTGTAGGCATCCAGGAGCAGATCCTGGAACATTTTCTTTACGGACTTGCAACCATTAAAGGTCAGAAGCTGATTCAAAAATATAAACAACAACAAAAAAATCTCAATGATGGAGTTAAGCAATAAAGGAATAGTTTGGACAGCAGGACTATTGTTGTTATCAATCAAATTAGTGGCCCAGAAACCTGATGCGGGAACACCGAAGAGATATGAGCTGACGGTGAAGGAAGCAGTTGACCTGGCATATAAAAATGTGATCGAATTAAAAAATGCTCACCTCGATTATCGCATACAGGAGGCAAAGAATAAAGAGATACTCGGCCAGGCCTTACCACAGGTGAGCGGAAATATTTCCGCGAGCCGGTATTTGCAATTACCGAATATTCTTTTCCCTCAATCGGACGAAAGCATTTACGAAGTTCTAAGAAGAGAAAATTTATTGCCTTCTTCCGCCCAGGCGCCACCAGCCAAACTGGTTCAATTTAGCTTTCAGCAGCCGTGGAATCTTACCATGGGCGCTACGCTTACACAACTTTTGTTTCAGCCCGATGTATTCGTAGGTCTGCAGGCCCGCCAGTCGGCGCTTGATTATAACCAGGCGATCATTGAGCAAACAAAAGAAAAAATCAAAGACTCAGCCTACAAAAGATATTACGCCATCCTGATCGCTCAAAAGCAACTTCAATTCTTAAATGAGAGTGTGGTCCGGTTGGAAAAACTTTATCATGACGATTCCATCATGTTTAAAAATGGTTTTGCCGAAAGATTGGACCTGGACAAAGTACAGGTACAGCTGAACAATTTAGTCACAACAAAAAATGTTGTCGAAAGCGCTGTAACTCTTTCCTACGCCGCCATGAAATTTTCAATTGGCATTTCGCAGAGAGATACCATCGTGCTAAAAGAAGAGCTCACCAATGAAAGCATCAAAGAAGGTGTGCTGGACGAAGGATTTAAATATGAAGATCGCGCAGAAATTAGAACATTAAATGTTCTTGAAAAACTGCAAAGTTTGGATGTGAAGAGAAATAAATTGGGTGGTTTGCCTACCGTCTCTCTTGCGGGCAATTACACAGTGAACGGAATGGGGCAACAATTCTTTACTAATAAAAGCACGATCTGGCTAAGAAGTTCGTACATCGGTGTAAATATAAATGTGCCGATTTTCAGCGGCTTTCAGCGAAAATACAAGATGCAGGAAGCACAACTGAACGTAGAAAAGGTCAGTAACAATATTGAAAACCTACAGCAAGCAATAGACTTTGAGCAATCGGTCAACAAAGAAAGTTTGAAGAGTGCCTTATTGAATTTGGATATCCAGGAGCGCAATCTTTCGTTGGCGGAAAGGGTATATAATGCCACCAAGGTAAAATTTGAGCAGGGTGTGGGCAGTAGTTTTGAAGTACTGCAGGCAGATACAGACTATCAAACGGCTCAGTCAAATTATTTTAATGCGCTGTTTAATGCCACGGTAGCAAGGATCAGCTATTTGTATTCACTGGGAAAACTTTAATTACCGAATATGACCAATAAAAAATAATGATATGAAAAATGTTCTAATTGTTTTTACAGCGACGCTCGTACTATATGCATGCGGCAACGGGGCTAAAGATGAAAAAGGAACGCTGACGGATAAGAAAACAAAACTCGAAAAATTAAGATCGGATAGAGACAAGCTCGATGCCCAGATCAAAAGTCTACAAGAGGAAATTGCAAAGGTGGATACTTCGGCCAGTATGAATGAGGGCAAGTTAGTCGCAGCAACTCCCATTGTTGAGCAACCTTTTGAACATTTCATTGACCTGCAAGGCCACGTTGACGCAGACAATATTTCTTACGTCACTCCGCGTGGAACACCCGGACAGGTAAAAGCGCTTTATATAAAGAACGGTGATATTGTAAAAAAAGGCCAGCTATTGGCTAAGTGACGTGCAATTAAAGCAATTGGAACAAGTGAAAACCCAGCTGGCTTACGCAGAAGACATTTATCGCAGGCAAAAAAACCTTTGGGAACAGGGAATTGGTACGGAAGTGCAATTAAAAAATGCCGAGAACTCTGTGAACAATCTAAAGGACCAGATCAACACGACCGTCGCGGGATGGGAAATGACCAATGTACGTTCCGACGTGAGTGGTTATGTAGAACAGCTGAATTTAAAAGTGGGAGAAACGTTCACAGGAATGGCAGGTTCCAATCCACAGATCATGATCGTCAATTCATCGGCGCTAAAAGTTGTAACGGAAGTACCGGAAAATTATCTCGGTAAGATCAAAAAAGGAATACCTGTAAATATTTTGCTGCCGGATGTTAATGTTCAATTCAATAGTTCGATCTCTTTAATGAATCAAACAATTGGCTTAAACAGTCGCTCTGTGGTCACCGAGGCAAAAATTCCATACAACCCTAACGTACATATCAACCAGGTAGCGCAAGTACGTATAAAGGATTATGAGAATCCCCGTGCTGTGGTTATTCCATTGACCGTTTTGCAAACCGATGAAAATGGCAAATATGTCTATGTTATCGGTACCGAAAATGGAAAACGAATAGCGAAGAAAAAAATAGTACAGGTTGGTGAAATTTATGGGAATAGTATTGAAGTGAAGAATGGTCTACAAGTAGGAGACCAGTTGATAACAGAAGGATTTCAGAGCTTGTATGAGGGACAGACAGTGACAACCGGTTAAAAAATCAAATAAGTCAAATGAGTCGAACATGTCGCATTTGACTCGTATGATAATGGACGCATATGGCTAACACGAAGCGGGAATAATAAACATTAAACATCATGAGTGCTCTCGAAAAAATAAAAGAAAAATTTCACCAGTTTAAGCCCACAAGCTGGGTAATTGATCACAAGACCGTAACGTATGTAGCTACGATTGTGATCACGTTATGGGGATTGAGAATATTCACAACTCTGCCCAAAGAATCTTATCCAGATATCGTATTGCCCCAGGTTTATGTGAGCACATTATATGCGGGGACTTCGCCAAAGGATATGGAAAATCTGGTTACAAGACCCATTGAAAAACAAATCAAAGCAATCACAGGCGCCAAAATTCGCAATATCAAAAGTACGTCCATACAGGATTATAGCAGTATCCTGGTGGAATTTGAAACAGATGTGAAAGTGGATGATGCCAAACAAAAAGTGAAAGATGCCGTTGACAAAGCAAAAACCGATTTGCCCACAGATCTTACCACGCAACCGGACGTGATTGAAGTTTCTTTTTCTGATTTTCCGATCATGTATGTGAATGTGAGTGGCAATTACGACGGAATGAAGCTGAAGGATTATGCAAAAAAAATGCAGGACAGGTTTGAAGCGCTTCCTGAAGTAAGCAAGGCTGATATTGTGGGTGCACCTGAGAGAGAAATTCAGGTTAATGTAGACAAGATCAGAATGGATGCAGCCGGAGTAACTTTCAATGATATTGCCAATTCTATTGCAAACGAGAATCGCGATATCAGTGCGGGCAATATCAAGATTGGTGAAACGCAGCCCACCATACAGGTAAAGGGACAGTTTCGAAGTGCTTATGATATGGAGGACTTAGTGGTGAAGAGCATTTACGGCAATTCTGTTTACCTGAGAGACATTGCTCAGATAGTAGACACCGCGAAAGAAAGGGAAAGCTATTCAAGACTGGGAAATAAAAATGTGGTTACCCTGCAGATCATAAAACGTTCGGGCGAGAATCTCATCAATACGGCCGACAAGATCACTGCTATTGTTGATGAGATGAAAAAAACGGAATTACCAAAAGATCTTAATGTGGTAATTACCGGTGATCAAAGCGTGCAGACGAGAACTTCCTTCAATGATCTTATCAATACCATCATCATTGGTTTTGTATTGGTTTTACTGGTACTCATGTTTTTTATGGGAGTGAGCAATGCGTTTTTTGTAGCGTTAAGCGTACCGCTCAGCATATTTGTGGCTTTTATGTTTTTGCCTACGGCAGATTATATTGTTGGAACCCATGTTACGTTGAACTTTATTGTACTGTTTGCTCTGTTGTTTGGCCTAGGAATTATTGTTGATGACGCAATCGTGGTTATTGAAAATACTCACCGGATCTTTGCAAATGGTCAGATGCCCGTAGAGCAGGCAGCTAAGAGAGCTGCTGGTGAAGTTTTTGTTCCAGTGCTGTCGGGTACAGTAACCACACTTGCGCCGTTTTTTCCACTTCTATTCTGGCCGGGGATCATTGGGAAATTCATGATCTATTTACCGACCGTTTTGATTCTTACACTTGCTGCATCGTTGATCGTAGCATTTTTGATCAACCCCGTATTTGCCGTTTCCTTCATGAAACCAGAGCATAACCCAGAGCGGGAGCCCAAGTCGGCTATTTTCAAAAAGAAATATTTCTGGGTGTTTTTAATTTTTGGGTTACTTCTTCATGGAATGGGTCAACACGGTCTTGCTAATTCTATTTTACTACTTGTTGCATTGATCGTTCTTAATCGCTACGTATTGCGTGATGTGGTGCGTGGTTTTCAGCAAAAGGTATTACCGGCTATAATGAACCGTTATGAGGCCGCATTACGCTGGGGTTTGAGAGGAAAAAGACCCGGGTGGCTTATCGCTTCAGTGTTTGGATTATTTATTTTTTCCGGCATTGCCCTGGCGGCAAACATTTTCTTGGGCAGAATAAAAACGGATTTTTTCCCTTCCGGTGACCCCGATATGATCTTCGTGTATCTGAAAATGCCTGTTGGCACAAAAACAGAAACTACTGATAGCATTACGAATATCCTTGAAAAAAAGGTATACAAAGTAATGGGACAAAATAATCCCATTGTTGAATCCATCATTTCAAATGTGGCGATCGGAGCTACAGATCCTTTTCAAGGAGAAAGAGGCACACAACCGAATTTGGGCCGGATACAAATTTCTTTTGTTGAATATGAAAAGCGCAACAGTCAAAGCACTGCCCCTTACCTGGAAAAATTGCGACAGGAAATCAAAGACATTCCAGGTGCCGAAATAAGTATTACCCAGCCAAATAATGGCCCTGCCTCCGGTCCTCCTGTCAACATTGAGGTGGTGGGTGATGAGTTTGATGAGATCATTAAAACGGCAACTTCGCTGAAACGATATCTTGACAGTGTAAATATCCCCGGTGTAGAAAAATTAAAGTTCGATGTGGATATAACAAAACCTGAGTTAGCTGTAACGATCGACCGGGAACGAGCACAAAGAGAAGGACTAAGCACGGCACAAATCGGTTCCGAATTAAGAACAGCTCTGTTTGGGCGAGAAGCAAGCAAACTTAAAATAGGAGAGGATGAATATAAAATCCAAATACGTTATTCTGAAGAACTGCGGAATAGCCTGATCGCTCTTCAAAACCTGAAGATCTCATTTAAGGATATGAATAGCGGGGCTAACCGACAACTTCCCATCAGCTCGGTCGTAAACTTTGATTATAACAATACCCTCGGAGGAGTAAAAAGAAAAAATCTTAAACGGCTGATCACTATTTACTCAAACCTTACATCTCCCAATATTGATCCTAACAAAGTGAATCTCGACATTTCAAAAGCGATCGCTGAGTTCAAGGACAAACCCGATGATATTACGATCCGGCAAACGGGGCAGCAAGAGGAGCAGGCAGAATCTCTCGGATTTCTTGGCACGGCATTGATCATCGCACTGGGGATGATCTTTGGAATACTCGTATTGCAATTTGACTCCTTGAGCAAACCATTTATCGTGTTGACAGAAATTTTCTTTAGCATCATTGGTGTGTTTTTGGGGTTTGCGATGACGGGCATGGCCATGCCATTGATCATGGTAATGGTAGGAATTGTTGGGCTGGCGGGTATTGTTGTAAAAAATGCTATTCTGCTGATCGATTTCACGGATGAACTTCGAAAAAGAGGGGTGAGAATGAGAGAAGCAGCGATACGGGCAGGCAAGATCCGTATCATTCCCGTGATGTTGACTGCGCTTGCTACCATTCTTGGATTGTTCCCCCTGGCGGTTGGATTCAATATAAGCTGGGTCTCACTATTCCAGCATTTCAACCCGAAGATATTTTTCGGTGGCCCGAGCGTCGTATTCTGGGGACCTCTAGCCTGGACAATTATTTTTGGTCTTGCATTCGCATTCTTTATGACACTACTTGTTGTACCAGCTATGTATCTGGTTTCGCAACGTTTGAGGAGGCCTATGCGCCAGTTTTATGGAACAAAATGGATAGCATTGCTTGGCTTTCTTGGTCCTTTCTTTTTCATATTCGTTGGCATCATGTTCCTGGTCAGACGTATCCAGGGTAAACCGGTTTGGATGGGAAAATTGAATCCGGCAGCGGCAAGGTGAGACTGAATTTTCGTAAAGCTCTACCGGGTTAGCGTTCTCGTAAAGCCGACGTTCAATCCTGTGCTCACGATCGGCATGTTGCCCACTCCAAGATTTTTAAAGGGAAGTTTGAGGTAGGGTTCAACACGAATGCTTCCGATGGCTCCGAGTTTGTGAGCGTAACCCATACTGATGTTCAATACCGAAAACCAGTTTTTTGATGCGTTATTATAGGTGAGGTAATTATGACCGCCAGGTTGATTGTTTTGCGTGTACTCATAGTCATATTTTTCTCTCTTCATGAAATAAGATGAAACTCCTGCAGTAGCAAACAGGCTGTGGTTTTGAGGAATAATGACGTACCTCACATTAAGAGGCAATTCATACAGGCGGCTACTCCCATTTACAGCGACAATCCTGATACCACTTGTCGGCGTATATCCTGCAGGGCTAAAATAACTGCCATCATCGTGAAATCGTTTATTGTCCCAAAGCAGTCCGCTCTCTATGCTCCACTTGTTGTTAAAAGCATAGCCCATGATCAAACCTTTGCTGGCGCCAGTCTTCATGGATTTAAAATGTATCGAGCTTAAATCAATACCGCTAATAATACCTGCGTACCAGCCTTTTTCTTCCTTGCTTCCATTGAGATCAGGAGCAGGTTTATTCTGTTGCGTTGATGGAAATTTTTGTTTAACAAAATTTAGCGCAATGAGCGATCCGTCGTTCAATTCAAAATTTGTTTCGGCCTTTGATTTAATTGTTGCACTACCCGATTCTAAAGCCACGTATCTAACATCAACAACGATATTGGTACTAAGCTGAACAAATTTTGTGGCTTGGTCATCCTGGTTTGATTTATGTCCGTTGAATGTAGCGTCGGATCTTTTTCTTTGTGGTGAACTAAGGTTATTCCCGATAATATTATTTGCTACGACAGCTGAAGAAGATATTCTTGTTGCTTGCCCGCCCCCATTTTCAACTTCACTTACCTCAGTTCCGGATTGAATCTCATGTTTTGCATTGTCGGCGACTTTTGACGTCACGCCTGATGTTGATCTACTGTATTTGGTCATGGGAGAAAGGTCACCAATGTTCCTGTGAGAATTTTCTCTTATTGAAAAAAAGAACAAAGAGAAACTAGAAATGGTGACAAGCGATGTGACACCAAACAGGAAAAGGCCCTTGCCGCTAATAAACCACGGGATGAAGCGACGCCTTTCTTTTTTCTGAGGCATCTTTTTGTCTAAGATGGCCTGCATGCCATTCCACAAATGGTCGGCATCGATGCCGGGCAGCTGCTCCAGCTTCCTTTCTACAACCTGGCTGTAGGGATGACGCTTATTCATGCTCTTTCTTTCGCTTTTAATGAGTTAATTAAAAATTTTCTGGCCTCACTCAAATGCCACTTACTTGTTCCTTCACTGATCCCCAACAATTTTCCTATTTCACCATGAGTATATCCTTCTGTTATATGCAGGTTAAACACTGCTCTTGTTGTTGCTGATAAATGTTGCAGAAGATACAGGGTTTCCTGCGCGGACATGTGTTCCAATGCCTCAGCTGCAATCGCCCGGTCGTACTCTTCAGTCCATTCTATTATTACCTGGTTCTTATTTTGTCTGCGCAAAAAATCTATTGCGGTACGTACCATGATCGTGCGCATCCACGTATATATGGATGACCTGATTGGATCATACCTGTCTATTTGCTGAAAGATTTTTAGAAATCCATCTTGTAGTACTTCTATAGCATCTTGGTCATTCTTGGCGTAGGATCTGCAAAGCACCAACATGGACGCACAATACTGCTTGTAAAGCAGTTCTTGCATCCGTCTGTCGTTACGGCGACAACCTTTTACAAGGTCTTGTTCCGAAAGGGTACTCTTGAAGAATGACATTTCCAATAATTATCATGGCTTAGTAAGTTATTGGAATTTTAAACGGCGTAGTGTTGGAGCCTTAAAACTAATACTTAGCCTCTGAAATTGCAATACAACACTGCAAATACTTTGTGTCACAACGGAACTGTGCCCATTCTTTAGCAGCTACAATCGTTGTTTGCGCGTTTTATTCCTAAGACTGCAGCAACCCATTTTCAGAGTATACTGCAGTTAGAAATTTTATAGAGGTCAACCCTCTGTCTGGAGCTAACCTGTATGTATGTAGCCTTTCATGCGAAATGGGACACGTTTCACCGGACTTGAACCCGTCGGTCTTAAAATTGGAATTGGATATTTGTTCTTATCAGGATTCGGATTATTGTGGATCTTGAATGGTCATTGGTTTTCATCGACCTGGATTATTAGGGGGTTTTTCAATAGGATCTTGAATTAGAGTTTACATAGAGCTTGCGTTTTCATAGTAGTCATGGGCGACTTACGCATATACATATACGCAGGGTAGCACCGCGGAGTTGGGAAAAAGTGAAAAGACGTGAATGACGCGACGAGCGCGTGCCTTCTCACGGATCATGCGCCACCGAATTAGGAGGAGATCGACAACTCGATCACGTGATGCACATAGGCTTCAAAGCTATTGTGGCGAGGATTCCAGAATTTTAATGTTCTTCTAATCCTCGATACGATTTTGACAAAAATTTTAAGGAGACTTGCAATTTCCACATTTACCTTATATTTTTGAGCTTCCACTCCTCGAAAAAACTTCAATACTCTATCCTAGCAATTCCTAGTAGTAATTTTAGTCGTAACCCTAAAAATGAAAATGATGTACCCTATCCGACCATGGAAACAGCTTGGAGTTTTGTTACTATTTTTCATGGCAGTTTTTTCATGCAAAAAACACCGTCCAACAGAAAACAATCCACCGCCTGAAACTCCGCCTGAATCTGCTTATGAGTCTTTACTGTCTTTTCCCGGCGTTGCGTATTGTGACTCTCCTTTAATTTCCAATCTAAAAATCAAAGATGGAACCGACATCGGCACTGTCACAGTTGGCAATGATGCGCTTTATTTATACCTAACTTATGATCTTGTTGACGACTGGTACCTGGGAGATGTGCAATGCTATGCAGGACAACAAGCACTTATTCCGCGCAATTCAGATGGGAATCCGGTGTATGGGCAATTTCCCGGAAAACAAAATCTAAACTATTGCGACCTGAGGCAAACATTCACATTCCGTGTACCCTTATCTGCTTTGACGTCGGATAATGGGCAGTGCTCGACAAACACGCAGTACTATGTTGCTATGCGTGCCTCCGTCAAGCAATTCACCAATAGCGCTAATTGCGGCATAGGTAGTAGCCAGGCAGCATGGGGCGCACCTTTCCTTATTAATCCCGGCAATGCAAATGAATGGGCAACTGCTTTTTACTACTGCAAGCAAGATTGCAGCAAACCTACGGTAAGTTGGTGTGCCTATTCACAAGGTTACTGGTTTAACAAACCGGATGTCTTGTGGTGTCAAAATGTGAAATTTGGTACCCTGGAAGTTACGAACAGCCAGGGGGTTGCTTTATGGCCCGCTCAAACGAACTGGGTAAAAAAAGCCTTTTTCCAGGCGTCCGCGCTACAGCTCAGTATGAATTGTGTTAATGGTGGCAACGCGATACCCGCTTCGATTTCGTCCGACTACAACTCTTTAGATGGTTTGCTATCTCAGCTAACTTATACCGATATTCAAAATGGCACAGCACCTCCGGGAACTGACAGTTCAGCTATTAAAATAACTATAGGCAACGTGGGGAAATGGATCTGTCACAACCATTGCACCTCGGCTGTGGATTCTACAGCTTGCTCAGGATATTAGAATGATTATATTTTTTCTCGCAAACTCCGCTGCTCAGGCTGCGGAGTTTTTCTTTAAACATTTCAAAAGCAAAAAAAATTGAAGTTCGGATTTCCGAGGCGACAAGCAATCCAAGGGAAAAAGTTCCTGGTTTTTGTTATCGGTACTTTAAAAATCTTTATTCATGCAGCATTTAAAAACAAACCGTTGTCATACTGTGAAATGAATTTTGCTTTGTGAGATAACGTACCCACCTGCCCGTTTCGTCGGGCGGGCATTCATGTTCTAATAGTTGGTTTTAGCCCGCTGAGATGACTGCTTTTGCGGGAAGAATAGAAACGTCCCGATGCTTACGGGACGTTCTTATTAAACCTCGTAATTTCACCCTTGCCCATTTATTTTATTAATTTGAAAGCTTCCATTAGATTTATTCAACACAACTATGCAAACAAGGAAACTTGATGCCCGCAAGCGGATTGCCCTGGTAGCGCACGACAATAAAAAGTCTGACCTGATAGAGTGGGCAACTTACAACAAGGCAGTTTTATCAAAACATAGATTGTATGCCACCGGCACAACCGGCTCATTGCTGGAAAATGCCCTGGACTTGTCCATCACAAAATTTTTCAGCGGACCACTTGGCGGAGACCAACAGGTAGGGGCAAAGATCGCCGAGGGCAAGATAGACGTGCTTATCTTTTTCTGGGACACCATGGAAGCTCAACCTCATGACCCCGACGTGAAAGCCTTGCTTCGTGTAGCGGTTACTTATAACATTCCGGTTGCCTGCGACAGGGCCACCGCAGATTTTTTATTGACTTCTCCCCTGATGCATGAAGACTACGAAGCCATTCTGCCCGATTATTCTTTATACACGAAAAGAAAAATTTAAGATGAATGTGATCTTGAGAGAGTGGAAACGGTCGGACGCAGCAGCACTCGCTAAAATTGCAAACAATAAAAAAGTCTGGGATAATGTGCGAGATCGCCTTCCGCATCCATACACAAAAAAAGACGCGAAAGAATGGTTAACCCTGGTAAAAAAACAAGAGACAATCACGACATTCTGCGTGGAGGTTGATGGTGAAATGGTTGGCAGCGTCGGATTTACTTTAAAAGAAGACGTATACCGTAAGAATGCCGAGATAGGATATTTTATCGGAGAAGAACATTGGGGCAGGGGCATTGCTACGGAAGCAGTAAGGCAATTAGTAGCATATATTCAAAAGAATTTTGACCTGGTCAGGATCTACGCTGAAGTATTTGAATACAATAAGGCCTCAATGCAAGTGCTGGAAAAAAATGGTTTTTATTTGGAATGCATCCGGAAAAAAGCAGCCATCAAAAATAATGTCGTCCTGGACGACTATGTGTGGGTAAAGCTTTTAGAATAATTCATCTTTTTACATTCAGTAAATTGCATGCCTGCCTGCGGCAGTTCTCTAAATATCTCTATGCCTTTTAAACTTCATGCACCCTATCAACCAGCCGGAGATCAGCCGGAAGCCATTCACCAGCTCACGGAAGGTATTCTCCATGACGAAAAGTACCAGGTGTTGCTCGGCGTGACAGGTAGCGGTAAAACTTTTACGATTGCCAATGTAATTCAAAACGTCCAACGACCTACCCTGGTTCTCACCCATAATAAAACCCTGGTCGCACAGTTGTATGGAGAGTTCAAACAATTTTTCCCCGACAATGCTGTAGGATATTTCGTCTCCTATTATGACTACTACCAGCCCGAAGCTTATATGCCCGTTAGCGATGTCTACATTGAAAAAGATCTTTCGATAAATGAGGAGTTAGATAAACTTCGGCTCCAGGCGACAGCGCAACTGTTGAGCGGACGTAGAGATATCATTGTTGTCGCCTCGGTAAGCTGCATCTATGGTATCGGCAATCCCGCTGATTTTGAAAATGGAATTGTCCGAATCAACAAGAATCAAACAATTTCACGCCAGGGGTTTCTGCATTCCCTTGTAAATTCTCTTTACAATCGAACAACGCTCGAGTTCAAGAGGGGAACTTTCAGAGTGAAAGGCGATACGGTTGAGATCAATCTTCCATACGTCGACTATGGTTATCGAATAATTTTCTTCGGAGATGAAATTGAAGAGATCGAAAGTTTTGACGTAGTTACGGGTAAACGAATTGGTGTGATGGAAAATGCAGCCATCTTCCCTGCCAACTTGTACCTGGCGCCGAAGGACATGCTACAACAGATCATTTATGAGATCCAGGATGAAATGCATTCGCAGGTAGAGTATTTTAAGTCGACCGGCAAACTGATCGAAGCGCAACGATTAAAGGAAAGAGTCGAGTTTGACCTGGAGATGATTCGTGAACTGGGTTATTGCAATGGCATTGAAAATTATTCACGATTTTTTGATCGCCGATACCCTGGTACACGGCCTTTTTGCCTTCTCGATTATTTTCCCGGAGATTTCTTGTGCGTGGTTGATGAGAGTCATCAAACGATCCCGCAGGTGAGCGGAATGTATGGAGGTGACAGAAGCAGAAAGCTGATCCTGGTTGATTATGGCTTCCGTTTGCCCTCCGCATTAGATAACCGCCCTTTGAATTTTCATGAATTTGAAAGCATGCTGAACCAGGTGATCTATGTTTCAGCTACACCTGATGATTTTGAATTGGAGAAAACAGGCGGCGTTGTAGTTGAGCAAGTGGTACGGCCAACCGGTTTGCTTGAGCCTCCAATCGAGATCCGACCGAGTGTGAACCAGATCGATGACCTGCTTGATGAGATTGATAAGCGCGTTACAAAAGGCGACCGAGTGTTGGTAACGACTCTTACCAAAAGAATGGCCGAAGAAATGGACAAATATCTTCATCGAATAAATATCAAATCCAAATACATACATAGTGAGGTTGACACCCTGGAAAGGATTGAAATTCTTCGCCAGTTGAGGTTGGGCCAGATAGATGTGCTCGTTGGCGTGAATTTGTTACGCGAAGGATTGGATCTTCCGGAAGTCTCACTCGTAGCTATTCTTGATGCCGACAAAGAAGGTTTTTTGCGCAACGAAAAATCATTGACACAAACTGCTGGGCGCGCAGCTAGGAACGTTGATGGGCTGGTGATATTTTATGCCGACGCGATGACCGAGAGCATGCAAAAGACCATCGACGAGACCAATCGGCGTCGCGAGAAACAAGTTGCTTACAATATTGAACATGGAATAACTCCACGCAGTGTAAAAAAGTCAAGAGAGCATGTCTTTGCGCAAACTTCCGTGCTGGATATAAAAGGATTTGATCCTAAAAATCCGTATGCAATTTCCGCTGACGAAGACATTGTAACGGTTGCAGCCGAAGAACAGGAAGAGTACAAAACCATTCCTCAATTGGAAAAAGCAATCGGCCGGATCAAAAAAGAGATGGAAAAGGCCGCCCGTGATCTTGACTTCATGGAAGCTGCCAGGTTGAGAGATGAAATGTTCAAACTGCAAAAAGACCTGGAAAAAATGAAGAAATAATTATTCTTTACCCATAATTAGAAAATATGTTTTCACGTCTCTTCAATTATTATTTATGAAACGAATGTTTTTGGTGGTCTTTGTGCTATTCAGCATCAATTTCGTTTGGTCACAGCCGTTGCCTTTTGATTACAAAGAAGAAATCATTGACCAGCTTCCGGTTCCTGAAGGTGAGATCAATATTAATCGCTTGCAATGGCTGCCGGCATCTCATGATTTTTGGGTTGCTGAAAACGGAAACGTCTACGTTTATAGTGCTGATGATCTCAGTACAAAAAAACTTGTGCTAAGTGCTGACCAAATCAAGAGTGCAGGTCTGGTGACAAGAACCGAAAATATTATCTGGAATGCTGCAAGAAACAGGATCCTTATCTACACCAATTCGTCACGGGTTTGGCGTGGCAATACAAGGGGCGACTACTGGTATTTTGATTTATCAAATGGAAAAGGAAGGCAAATTGGCAAGGGCTTACTCTCCTCCTCCCTAATGTTTGCAAAGTTTTCGCCTGACAATATCAATGTGGCTTATGTTAGCAAACATAATATATACGTAGAAAATCTTTCCAGCGGGAAGATGATACAACTCACCAACGATGGTACAGACCGGATCATCAATGGAACTTTCGATTGGGTATACGAAGAGGAATTGAGTTGCCGGGATGGCTTTCGCTGGAGCCCTGATGGAAGAACCATTGCCTTTTGGAGGGTGGATGCAACCTTGATCCGCAATCATCTCATGATCAATAATACCGATTCGCTTTATCCATTCACAATCCCTGTTGAATATCCAAAGGCTGGCAACAAACCTTCTTCTGTCAAGATCGGAGTCATCGATATGACATCGCACAAAACAGTATGGCTTAATATTCCCGGCGATCCACAAAATAATTACTTGCCAAGAATGGATTGGGCCGGCCCTAATGAGATCGCCGTTGTACAGCTCAACCGCAAACAAAATGAAGCAACATTTTATCTGTGTGATGGCATGACAGGAAAAGCAAATAAAATTTTTACTGACAAGGATGAGGCCTGGGTAGACGTGGTTAAGCCGTTTGTGTGGGATGTCCCTTCCTGGACCTGGGTTGAAAATGGAAAATCATTTTTGTGGAACAGCGAAAAGGACGGATGGCTCCATGTTTACAAGATTTCAAGAGATGGTAAGAAAGAACAAATACTGACCAAAGGAAATTTCGATGCGGATTACGCATCATACAATGCTGCGAACCGAAATGTGTATTTTTATGGAAGTCCCCACGACGCCACTCAAAAATATCTTTACAGGATCAACCTGGATAATACTGACACCGTAAGAGTGACTCCTGCAAAATTTGATGGCACCAACACTTACCGCATTTCTCCCGATAGCAAATATGCCACGCACACAAACGCAAACATTCATCGCAATTTTAATGAGCGGCTAATACGTCTGGACGATAACAAAAAAGTATATCCTGCTGGTGAGGACGAATTCACTGAACCAAGACTTGGATTTAAGTTGGAGAAAATCAAAATAAAAACCGTAGACGGCGTGGAAATGGATGGGATCATGGCTAAGCCGAATGATTTTGATCCGTCAAAAAAATATCCTGTCTATTTTTACGTGTATGGTGAGCCGGCTTCAACTACCGCCGATGACCTTCCTCATTTTGATAATTTCATCTCCCAATTGATTCCGGAGGGTTATATTGGAATTACCCTGGACAACCGCGGCACGCCCGCTTTCAAAGGCAGGGAATGGCGAAAGTCGATTTATCGAAAAATTGGAGTCCTCAATAGCCGTGACCAGGCTATGGCCGCCAAAGAAATATTGAAATGGAATTTTATCGACACCAGTCGCGTAGCCCTGCATGGGTGGAGCGGCGGCGGCGCAATGACCCTCAATCTCCTATTTCGCTATCCGGAGATCTATAAAACCGGCATCGCTGTATCGGCCGTAACCGATCAGCGTTTTTATGATAACATCTATACGGAACGTTACATGGGTCTCCCGGACGAAAACGAAGAGGATTACAAACAGGCTTCGCCGATTACGTTCGCAAAAAACCTGCAGGGACATTTGCTCTACATGCACGGCACCGGTGATGACAACGTCCATTACAAAAATGCAGAGGTGCTCTTTAATGAACTGATCAAGCAAGGCAAGGTATTTAACATGATGATCTATCCCAATCGCTCGCATGGTATTTTTGAGGGACCCGGGACCCGTGATCAACTCAATAAAACGTTCATAAATTTCCTACGACAAAACTGTCCGCCGGGGGCAAGATGAGCCAGGCAAAGAGACCGCCGAATTGATGTCTGCTATTTGAAATGCGGGCTAAATACAAGCCATATTTCTGGGCAGCATTTGTATTGATCGAGTAAAAACTATTAAACTCGTATAACTACGAGTTTACCCTGAGTGTTTCTCCTGAATTTCATTGGATTTACTGGCAGGCCCTTGCTTATATGTGAACCCGTTTCTAATTTAGGAGCACAATTCATTCATCCAATATTTGTAAAACCAATAAAATCCATCGTATGAAACGTCGAATCCGTAAAATCGTGAACTTCTTCGCGTTTAACCTTTTATTCTTTGCGCTTTACCTGAATTTCATTCATAAAGACAAAACTATCGCAGAGCCGGTACCGGTTCAAACAAGCGCTCCTGCTACCATCACGGGCACTGTACCTGTTAAAGATGTGGACAAGTATATCAATGTAAAAGCGGCTGCTTCTATGAATGAGAAAACGGCGCAGATTGACGCATTGAAACTTTCTATTAATTAAGTCTCTCATTTAACCGTTAACAATAAAACCGCCCCGGCATCGTCCGGGGTTGGTCGTTTGAAAACGGATCATTAAAATTTTCGTTGCCTTTGGCAAGGGTTGGTTATGAGCTTATCTTCGCCGAATGGTGAAAAAAGTCTTTCTTCTTGATGCGATGGCACTCGTCTTTCGTGCTTATTATGCACTGATCCGCAATCCCAGGCTTAGTTCAAAGGGTAAAAACACAAATGCTCAGCTCGGTTTCACCAATACATTGGCAGACCTTATCAATAATCAAAAGCCGTCTCACATGGCCGTGTGTTTTGACACCGCGGCGCCCACAGAAAGGCATACAGATTTTGAGGAATACAAAGCGAATCGGCAGGATGCACCGGAGGATATTCTTTCGGCGCTGCCCGATATTAAAGAAATTATTGAAGGTTTCAATATTCCCGTCCTAGAGGTGGATGGCTATGAGGCGGACGACGTAATTGGCACACTGTGCAAGCAAGCTGAAAAATTTGGATTCGAAGTGTTCATGGTTACACCCGATAAGGACTATGGCCAATTGGTGTCGGAAAATATAAAAATTTATAAGCCCGGTTACCAGGGCGGTGACGCTGAGATCTTAGGGCCAAAAGAAGTTTGCGAAAAATGGTGCATTCAATCTGTAGACCAAGTGATAGATATTTTGGGATTGATGGGCGATGCGGTGGATAACATTCCGGGCATACCTGGAGTGGGACAAAAGACCGCCTGCAAATTGCTTACGGAATATGGCACCCTCGAAAATGTTTTAGACAACGCTGATAAAATAAAGGGCACTCTCGGTGAAAAAATAAAAGCCGGCAGAGAAAAAGCATTGCTGTCGAAAAAACTGGCCACAATTATCACCAATGTGCCCGTTGAATTTCATGAAGAAAATTTCCGGCTGAAGGAATGGAACAGGGCAAAATTAAAAGATGCATTTGCCGAACTCGAATTCAAAGCCCTTAGTAAACGACTTTTGGGTGATGAGTTCGGTGCCTTCGAGACGGCCCCGCAAGGAGTACAAACAGATCTTTTTGGAAATGTCGTCCAAACAGTGAAGGTCAAAGAACAAAGAACCCGTGAAGCTATTGAAGAAGTAATTGAAGAAATATCTGACGCAGTTGTAAGGGTAGACAAGAATATCCATAATTGCCCGCATGATTACAAGGCAGTCGAGGGAGACGATGCCATCAAGGCACTTGTAAAAGAATTGAGCAACTACCAGGAAATTTGTTTTGATACCGAAACTACCGGTATTGATGCAAATGATGCGGAACTTGTCGGCTTCAGTTTTTCTGCGAAAGCCTGCGAAGGTTTTTTTGTTCCTTGCCCGGCCGATCAAACGCGGACCAAAGAAATCCTTTCTCATTTTTCGTCGTTGTTTAATGATGAAACTAAGATTTGGGTGGGGCAAAATTTGAAATATGACCTCCTCATTCTAAAATGGTACGGTACTGAATTGAAAGGAAAAATTTTTGATACTATGCTCGCGCATTATGTGATCGAGCCGGATGGGAAAGGAAGCATGGACATGATGAGCGCCAAATATCTCGGTTATGAACCTGTACCGATTGAAGAGCTGATTGGCAAAAAAGGAAAAACCCAGGGCAACATGCGCGATGTTGAGCTCGAGAAAATAAAAGAGTATGCTGTTGAGGATGCCGACATCACACTCCAGCTAAAAAAAGCGCTCATTCCGCTGCTTAAAAAGCATGAAGTGGAAAAAGTTTTTGAGGAAGTCGAAAATCCTCTCGTAAAAGTTTTGATGGACATGGAATATGAGGGGGTAAAAATTGACGTTGATTTCTTAAATGATTATTCTAAAGAACTGGAGAGAGAGGCAAAAAAAAGCGAAGAAGCTGTATATAAACAGGCCGGCGTCAGATTTAATTTATCATCTCCACGGCAATTGGGGGAAGTGCTATTTGAAAAGCTGAATCTTGATCCCAAGGCAAAAAAGACTAAGACGGGGCAATATGCCACCGGTGAGGATGTGCTGATGAAACTTGCCCATAAGAATCAAATTTGCATGGACATCCTCGAATATCGCGAATACACCAAACTTAAATCTACCTATGTCGATACGTTGCCACAATTGATAAACCGGAGAACGGGTCGTGTACATACAACTTACGGACAAGCAGTGGCAGTAACGGGAAGATTGGCCAGCAATAATCCAAACCTTCAGAACATTCCGATCAGGTCTGACAGGGGCAAGGAGATCAGGAAAGCCTTCATTCCAAGGGATAAAGATCATATTTTATTGAGCGCCGATTATTCTCAGATTGAATTGCGTATCGTGGCCGCGATCAGTGGCGACCCTAATATGTGCGATGCTTTCAAAAAAAATAAAGACATACATACAGCGACGGCTGCTAAGGTCTATAATATAGAAGAAAAAGAGGTAACGAAGGAAATGCGTTACAAAGCCAAGAGTGTAAACTTTGGAATTATTTACGGCCAGGGCGCATTCGGCCTCGCTGATAACCTTGGCATTTCACGAACTGAGGCGAAGGCGATCATTGACAACTACAAAAAAGAATTCCATGGCATTACAAAATATATGGATGACACGATCAACTTTGCCCGCGAACACGGCTATGTACAAACACTAATGGGAAGAAAACGGTGGTTGCGTGATATCAATTCCGCAAATTTTACCATACGTGGCTTTGCCGAGCGAAATGCGATCAACTCTCCCATACAGGGTACAGCGGCCGACATGATAAAATTGGCTATGATAAAATTGCACGAAGAGTTGAAGAGAAGAAATTTCAAATCAAAAATGATCTTACAGGTGCACGATGAACTTGTCTTCGATGCCTTAAAAGACGAAGCTGAAGAAATAAAACCAGTCATTGTTGAGTGTATGCAAACAGCAATGACCTTGCCGCATGAAGTGCCGGTAATTGCGGAGGTCGGTGGAGGTGAAAACTGGCTTGAAGCGCATTGATGATAAAACTGGCTTTTTGCAAAAAAAACGGCTTATCTTTCTGAAGAAATATCCTTAGGCACCCTCGCATTCGAACACGGAAAGACCGCTGATGAGTAGCAATTTTCTTCTACATAATTATATTGAACGATTATCTGAATTATTGTTGGACAATGTTTCAGACGCCATTATTTCTACTGACGAGAACTTCAGAATAAAAACCTGGAACAAAGCAGCCGAAAAGATTTACGGTCTTTCTTTATATGATGTAAAGGATAAGAAGACCGACGACATTCTTCATTACGAATTTGCCGACGATTCCCCGGGTCATTCGAAGAAAAAACTGAATGAAGAAGGCGAATGGAAGGGCATTGTCATCTTTACCTGCCCTGATAACAGGAAGATTTTTCTGAGTGCGTTCGTCTGCACCCTGCGAAATGAGAATAATGAAGTCATCGGACATGTTTTTGTGAACCGGGACATTACGGAAAGAAAAACAGCGGATGAGGCTTTATTAAAAGCAAAGGCAGAATTAGTGAAAAGTATCGAAAGGTACCAGTACGCCAGCATGGCTACTTCTGACGCCATCTGGGATTGGGACATTGCCACTGACACGATCTATCGCGGTGAGGGATTCAAAACTTTATTCGGATATAAGGAAGCCATGTCTTCACTGGAGATAAGAATGAGCAATATTATTCATCCTGACGACAAGGAGAGGGTAAGAACCGAATTGGAGAACGCATTGTCGGGAGATGCACTGAATTGGCAGTCAGAATATCGCTTTAAATGTGCGGATGGAAATTACAAACAGGTAATTGACAAAGCTTATATCATCAGAAACGAAAAGGGGGACGCAGTCAGGATGATTGGAGCGGTGCAGGATGTAACAGAACAACGGAGGCTCCAGGAACAATTGGCCAATGAAGAAGAGAGAAAAAAGAAAGAAGTACTGCAAGCCATTATCTATGCCCAGGAAAGGGAAAGAAATGAAATATCACATGAATTGCACGATAACGTAAGCCAGATATTGACCACCTGTAAATTGTTGGTGGAAGCCGCCGTGCAGCAGGACGACAAAAAATTTCTTCAGCAGACAAAGGAAAATTTACAAAAGGCTATTGACGAAATAAGAAAGATCAGTCACCGATTAAATCCGGCGACACTGAAATACATTGGCCTGGAGGGTTCCATCAATGATCTTGTCAGCAATATCAATCACACCGGGAATATTCACATCACTTTCCTGCCATCACTCCCTGAAGCCGGTAAGTTAAACGATGATATCCAGCTTGCGCTTTTCCGTATTGTCCAGGAACAATTGAATAATGTTCTCAAACATGCGAACGCCAGGAATGTAGTCATTAGCCTCTCACAGGAAAAAGAAAAGATAAACCTCACCATTTCTGACGATGGCACGGGTTATGACCTAAGGGCCAAAAAACACGGCCTTGGCCTGAGAAATATATTTAACCGCACGGAATTCCATAAAGGCACCGCGCAAATTTTTACCGAGCCAGGCAGAGGCTTCAAATTGCAGGTCCAAATACCTTCTTAGTAATATGCAAACTTATTGCTGGGGAACGCTGTGTAATGCGATCCTGTTTCCCTCTGTGTCTATGAAAACAGCCATGTGCCCATACTCGGGCGAGATCTGTGTTTTTGGAACCAGGATCTTACCTCCTGCCGCTTCCACTTTGTCCAGGACATTCTGCACATCGGGATTACCATTCAGATAGATGAGGGGACCGTCAGTTGAAGATGGCTTATAGAAATCTTTATTGTAACAAAGCGAGCCACCGATACCTGACATCGGATTCTCAACGGGGAACATTCTCATTTTAAGATTTTGCAGATCCAACGGTACAAGTGAAATTCCAAAAATGGCTTCATAAAATTTTTGAGCCCGGTCAAGATCTGTGGTTGGGATCTCAAACCAGCTTATTGCGTTTTTAAATGGCATAAAACAAGATTTTGAAATATAAAAAGATCATGAACCTTTTTTTCGGCGATATTCGAGATCATATTCTGTCGCCTACGTCAAACCATTGTCTTTTAAAATTTCCCCGTGTTGTCTCACCTTTCCCGGTTCTAAATTATAAAATGTAAGCCTGCGAATCGCTAAGGTATCTCTGCTAAATCGAAACGGCTTCGTCATAAAGATCATCTTATTATTTTCATAATG
>VBAQ01000039.1:0-5255 GCA_005883765.1 Bacteroidota bacterium | reverse complement strand
AAGTATTGAAGCTTTTACCTGAGTAATAAATTCCCTTATTGGCATTTACGCTCCGCCAGTTTTCAAGAATGATGCAGCTATCAAGGATCAATTCGATTTTGCTATCACCTGCCTTTTTGCCATTCTTCGAATAAACATCCCATTCACCCATCCAAAAATCAAATTGCCGGTAAACAGGATCTGTGGTACAAGGAGTTTTTTGTGCATTGGAAAACAGGGTGCTCATTGTCATTAGCAGAGCGGGAAATATTTTTCTCATAATTATTTTTCCAAAGGACATGAAAAAACAATTGACTGCTGAGTCACCCATCAGTTATTTAAACCACACATAAATTCTATTCTCGTCGTATCAATAAAAAAATCCCGAAGAAATTCGGGATTTTTTCCAATTCCATTTGCAAGTTACCTGTTTCCTCCACCACCTTGCCGGCGTGGGCGTAAGGAGGGTTCGATTTGATCTTTCCAGGTCTTGTATTGATCTGCCGTAAGTATTCCTTGTAGCTTTTTGTCCCTTTCATCCATTAAAGGCTGCATTTTTTCATGCATAGCCTGGAAATCCGGCTGACCGCCACCGCTCATCATGTCATCTCTTAATTTGTCCGTAGATCTATAGAAGTCTGCGAAGACCGAATCCGCATCAGCAAGTTTTGTTTTATCAAGTTTAAAAGCGCTGTCTAATATTTGCTGTATGATTTGTACCCGCTCCGGGACAGTGCGACGTTGAAAACCCCCTTGTGCACTGGCTGCAAGCCCGCCAAAAACAAGGAACAGTATCATCCATGTGATCTTTGTTTTCATAATGATTGTTTTTTGAAGTTGATGAGAATTGATTATTGTATTTGCTTTTTTAATTCTGAGTCGGTCTTTTTTTTCGCATCCAGGGTCCCCGGTTTACCATCTGGTGGACGAGTGAGTCAAATTTTGGCAACTGGCTGCTGTCGCATATTGCCCTTACTTTTTGAAGATGCTTAAAGATCATGAGCTCCCATTCCTTTTGTTTTTCCCCGATCCTATTCGTCAATGCAATCACTGTCGAATCACTAGCTGCCGGATCTCGCAAAAGATCGTAAAGACTATCTTTCAGTTTTTTCATTTCGTCGAGTATCGGTTTTATCTGCTCTTTGTGCTGGTCCCTCAATTGTTGAAACTTTGCGGATTGGTCGGCATTAAAGCCCAGTTCTTTTTGTACAAAATCCGAAACCCTGGCAGGATGGTTTCCACTTTGCATCCTATGCCTAAATGCAAAAAAATAAAGCATTAATCCCAGATTGGCGACTAATAAAACTGCAACAAGCAGAACCAAGAATCTATTTTGTGTGAGCTGTTTCATTATTGGTCAATCGAGGCGTCGTAAATGGTGTTGGTAGATAAATTATACTCACTGGCAAAAACCTGTTCCTCATCCTGGGCATTTTGCGCTGGCTCAGACTGTAGTTCAAAAAAAACCGTAGCATTAATAATGACAGCGATAACAACCGCTGCCATAGCTACAGCTGGCCTGCCGATAAAATCAAGGGCCCTGCTCCAAAAACTTTTTTCTTCCCTTACCAATCGTGCTTTTATTCGGGTAAAAAGAAATGGACGAGGCATAGCTCTCTGAAGTCCGTCAAGGCTATTCATCGTTTTATCCACTGCATCCTGTATGTCCTGTTTATTTTTCATTGCTACTATATTTTGACGTTAGCCGGTAAAAAAACTTGTGATATTAACCACTTTCATAGTGCTCAGCGAGCCATTTTTTAAGGTTATTCTTTGCGCGATGCATCAGGGACTCTACAGAGGATAGAGTCGTTTTCATCACTTCGCTGATCTCCTGATAACTTAGCCCTTCTAATTTATGAAGAGTAAAGGCAGTTTTTTGGTTTTCAGGTAACCGATCAATCGCTTTGAATAAAACCGATGCCCTCTCCTTGTTGTCCAAAATCACGCCCGGATGATGAAAGTCCGGTTTTTCAATGATAGTTTGATTATCGGCTCCGAACAAGCTTTGGACATAGGCAAATCTCTTTTTTCTTTTTTTTCTTCGTAAATGATCCAACGACTTGCTTATCGTAATCCTGTAGAGCCAGGTTGAAAACTTGGACTCAGCTTTGAATGTCTTTATGGATTCAAATGCCTGGACAAAAACTTCCTGTGCAACATCCTCGGCATCCTCGGCATTCTGTAATATGCCAATCGCCGTGTTATAGACCATGTTCTGCCAGGTCTCGACCACTTGTCTAAAAGCAGCCTCATCCCCCTGCTTTAGCTTTTCAATTAGAATCTGTTCATCCAAGCGCTGACGGTTAAGAGCAAGCGATATTAGTTAAAAATTTCTTCTGAAATTGTTATTGGATCTGTTATTTAACGGGGGATTTCCAAAATTTTTTAACTTATAGCTAAAGGTGAGCATAAAATACTGACGTAATACTTTGCTCTGCATGTCCTCCACGTACACTTCGGTAACTGTCCTCGTTATGCTACGATTTTGTTTCAACAGATCAAATACCGAGAGCTTCACATCTCCTTTCTGACCTTTTAAAAATTTTTTGCCAACACTGATATTCCATAGCCAAAAACTCTGGTTGGGCGTACTTCCTTTGTAGCTATAGGATTGATTATTCAGATCGTTTTGGAAATACCAACCCTTTTTTGAAAGTAAATTGAATTGAATGCCGGCCGTTTGGGATAGCTGGTCATTCTGTGGTTGACCCGACAATAAATTGATATTAGCATTATACGAAAGATTGAAATCGACATATTCACTGATGTTACTCGCGATCACGGCACCGACACTATAATTATAATTGCCGGTGGTTGTTTTTATGTTATCGATAAGTCCCGGCAAGCGACTATAACTTAGTCCTGCGTTTAAGTTCACATTTGATTTTATAAACTTCACCGGCTGCCCGTAGGCGAAGAAAGAGCGTACGCTCCAAAAACCCGGAAGATTGACTGGTAACGTGAGCTGACTACCCTTGTAAAGTATCACTGAAGGGGCAAGAGCTGAATCACGACGAGCAATAAAAACAGCGTTGGATATATAGTCATTGGTCTTTAGAACGAACAGGTTGGCAAAAAAACTTTGGCCCTTTTGTGTATTGGTAAATGTATAACGTGTGACGAGGCTGCCTGTATATTGTTGTTTGAGATCAGGATTGCCAGTACTAATAACAAGAGGATTATTTATGTTATACACATTTTGCAATTGACTTACCGACGGGGGATTCACTGATGTTCTCAAAAAAATGTTAATGCTGCTTCTACGCGAAATTTTTCTTCGGAATTGGAGATTGGGTAAAATATTGCTAAAAGATTTTTCTACCGTTGATACTTCCGGAAATTGCTGATCACTGAAAAGTTTTGAGTATGGTAATTGGCACCGATCGAGAACTGCTTGTCCCGGTCTCCTACGCGATAAGCTATACCTCCGTTCTGCGTATTGTAATTATTATTGAATTTGTTTGACAGGCTGGTATCAAATAAAGAATATTTTTGGCCAGCCTGGTCATATAAAAAAGTTTCCTGGTCTGCTCTGCTTCTCGTGAAGGAAGGATTATAGTTGACCTGCAACTGGCCTTTTTTCCCGAAAGGCTCTGTGTACGCCAAATTGAGCGAAATGGTGTGGCTGTTTGCAAGATTATCAGTGAGTTGTTGCTGTATAGAATTCTGGATAGCCGTTCCTATAGAATCGTATAATTTATTATTGCCGACAAGATATAAGTCTCCGTTTTTTTTATTCAGGGTCGTATTAATTCCCAGCGAAATAGTTCTTCCTCTTTTTGCAAAGGAGTGGCGGAACAAAACATTATTATTGATATTATAACCTGAAGTGGCAGTACTAATGGTGTTGTCAGCACTGCTTGTCGGTGTAATGCCGTCGTAAGAATTAATACCTGAAAACTGGCTTGCACTATTATTCTTTTGAAAGCTTAGGCTGGGTGTAATTAAAATCGAATTGAATGAGTCAATTTTATATTCCAATCTCAGGTTAAGCCTGTTGTTATAGTTTTTACTTTTTGCAAGGTCGTTTTCTTTATAGTAAAAATTCGAGTCTTTGAGTGTTGTCACACGATTGGTCAATTGCTCATTTGTATTATTGCTATTGTTGAAAAAATAGCTCCCACTTACAGTTAGCTTTTTGGCCCAAACATCAGAAAAATTAAACCCAATGGCATTGGTCGCACTGATTCCATTTTGTTGCCCCACTAAAAAATTGTTCTGTGCTCCAAAGCCGCCAGAGTTCCCTCCGTTAATCCCACCTCCACGAGAGCCACCCTGCCCGCGCCCGCCCGCCTGACCACCACTAAAACCTCCGAAGCCTCCACGATTGCTACCACTGCTTGTAACACCCAGCAGATCCTGCGTGGCAAAATTTTCGTAACGATGTTTATTGCTTTTAGAGTGTTGCCATCATCAAAACCGGTAAACTGTGCCTGGTCACTCAACCTGTCGAACACTTGTATCTTATCAATGATTTCTGCCGGAAGATTTCGAAGAGCCGCCGTTGCATCATCACCAAAAAAATCACGACCGTCAATTGTTATTTTTTTCACCTGTTCTCCCTGCGCAGTTACGGTGCCTTGCCTGTCAACGGTAACACCCGGTAACTTTTTAACCATGTCTTCAGCCGTAGCGTCAGGATTTACTTTAAATTGGCTGGCGTTGTATTGAATCGTATCGCCATTCTGCTGAGTCGGCGGAGTTTTTGTAACAACCGTTACTTCTCCCAATTCCTTTATTGATCTTGGAATGAATAAAGTTCCCAGGTTAACGGCGCTATCCTTTACGACGATAATTTGTTTGAAATCTTCATACCCAACAAAACTCACAATTAAGGTAAAAGAATCGGGGTATAAGTGAGCAAATTCAAATCGTCCGCTGCTATCCGAAATAGTGCTGGATTTCTGTAAAGAATCTTTCAAGCTTGTAAGACTTAAAGTGGCCCCGCGAAGAGGCTTGTTCTCATTAAGGTCCAGCAATCTTCCTTTTACAGTCTGTGCGTGCGTTCGAGCACTCATCATCAACAAAATGGCAACCAATAATTTTATCCTCGGCATAAAGGGATATTACAATGATTAGACGATGTCATTGCAGCAAACCTTCGAAACACCCAAAAAATACTGCCAGAGTGAATTATTGTAGTCATGCCACGAGAATGACGAGCAGCTCTTGGATTCGAATGACAGCACAATTTCCACGGAGAATTTGCAGAAGAGGCACGTGCTTAAGTTCGAAGTAAAAATTCCTTTAAAGCATGAAGAAACGATTAATAA
>VBAQ01000199.1 GCA_005883765.1 Bacteroidota bacterium | reverse complement strand
ATCGCTTCAACGCCGGCAACCCCTTCATACAGACTATAAATTGCTTCATTGATCATTGGCATTAGGATGCGATTGGAGATAAAGCCAGGATAATCATTTACGACACACGGAATTTTTCCTAACTGTTTGCTCAAGTCAACAATGCTATCAGTTACTTCTTTTTTTGTAGCGTATCCGTTTATGATCTCTACTAATTTCATCACCGGCACCGGATTCATGAAGTGCATGCCGATCACCATGTCAGGCCGCTTTGTTGCTGATGCAATTTTGGTTACGGAGATCGATGAAGTATTGGTGGCAAGGATACAACCGGCAGGGGCTGCCTCATCCAGCTCCTTAAATATTCTTAGTTTCAGTTCAACATTTTCACTCGCCGCCTCTACTATTAATCTCGATTTTTTTACGCCCTCTTTCAACTCTGTTGTTGTAATAATATTTCTAAGTGTTTCTTCCTTCATTTCCTTGCGGATGATCTCTTTTGCTATTTGCCTATCCAGGTTTTTGCCAATGGTGTTGATCGCTTTTTCCAATTGATCTTCGGAAACATCCACGAGATTCACTTCGAAGCCATGCTGTGCGAAGACATGTGCAATGCCATTGCCCATTGTTCCAGCGCCAATAACAGATAGAACCATGATTTACGGGATTTAAAGGATTGGAATGAAATTTTGGTTGCAAGCTAAGAGAAAAAGAGTTTTCGTGCAAAGGCACCAAGGGCACAGCATAACGTAATGGGGTAATATGGGAAATCACATAATTATTTCAATCAATCATCATGCTGAACATGTCGGTAGTGGGAGAATCAAAACTTCAAACCTTTCTCTTACCTTTGCGCCGCTATGACAATAGAAAAAATACAGGAAATGAGGGAGCGGATCGCCGTTCTAAGGAGGTTTCTTTGACGTTGACAACCGACGGCAGAAAATAGCTGAAGAAAAACAGCTTTCATTGAGTCCTGGCTTTTGGGACGATAACAAAAGGGCCACGGAAATTCTTAAGAATATTCAGCAGAACGATTATTGGGTGAAACTCTACGAGCAGACAGAATCGGCAGTGGAAGATTTTATTGTTTTGTTCGACTTCTGGAAGGCAGGCGATGCTACGGAGGAGGAAACAAAAGAGAATTACGAAAATGCTTTGCGGCAAATTGAAGATGCTGAATTCAAGAGTACCCTCAATCAGCCTGAAGATGAATTGCCCGCCGTATTGCAAATTAATTCCGGCGCGGGTGGAACAGAAAGCCAGGATTGGTCCGAGATGCTGGCACGCATGTATCGCATGTATGGTGAGCGACAGGGATGGAAGGTGACCGAACTCGATTGGGTTTGGGGCGAAGGAGCCGGTATCAAAACCTGCACCTTTCAATTTGACGGGCCTTTCGCTTACGGTTTTTTAAAAGCAGAGAGTGGCGTGCATCGCCTTGTTCGCATTTCTCCATTCGACAGTAATGCGAGGAGACACACTTCATTTGCTTCGGTATTTGTTTATCCTCTTGTAGACGATACGATCAACATCGAAATAAAAGAGGCCGATGTAAAAATGGACACGGCACGCAGCGGCGGCGCCGGCGGACAAAACGTAAACAAAGTGGAAACGAAAGTGATGCTGACGCATATTCCAACCGGCATCGTTGTAGTCTGTCAAACGGAACGTTCACAGCTTGGTAATCGTGAAAAAGCGATGCAGATGTTGAAGAGCCGGCTTTATGAAGAGGAATTAAGAAGGAGGGAAGAGTTGAAGAATGCAGCCAATGCGAGTAAGAAAAAAATTGAGTGGGGAAGCCAGATACGCAGTTATGTTTTTCATCCCTACAAAATGATCAAGGACCACCGCACTGATTTTGAAACCGGCAATGTTCAACCCGTAATGGATGGCGAACTGGATGGGTTCATCAAGGCCTATTTGATGAGCGAGAAGGAAACGCAGACCCCGTAAATCCCTGAAAAGGGTTTATCGCTGCAGAATTTTGAAATGAAAAGAGTGAGAATTTGACAACTAACTTTATAACTGGCTAGAATTTTAAAAGTAAAAACTTCCTACTGGGAGGCCTGGAGGGTTTTATATGAGTTTAGGATATTTCAGTTATCCAATGCCCGTCAACGAAACAGTTCTTTCTTATGGACCGGGAAGTAAAGAAAGACAAGTGCTGAAAATTGTCCTGGAAAAATTAAAGAATGAGGAGCTTGACATACCGATGTACATTGGTGGTAAGGAAGTACGTACGAACAAGAAACTTGCGATTCACCCTCCCCATGAAATAAGCCATGTTCTCGGTCGTCATTCGGTAGGAAATGAAAAGCATGTTCAGCAGGCGATAGATGCCGCGTTAGCGGCCAGGGAAGGTTGGGCGAACATGAGTTGGGAGAGTCGCGCAAATATTTTTTTAAAAGCCGCTGACCTGATCTCCACAAAATACCGGCCCTACATGAATGGTACGACCATGCTTGGTCAAAGTAAAACAGTGTTCCAGGCGGAGATCGATAGTGCCTGCGAAGTGATCGACTTTTTACGTTTCAACGTTCATTTCCAAAGCGAAATTTACAAACAACAACCAATCAGCAGCACGGGCATTCATAATCGGATGGAATATCGTCCGCTTGAGGGTTTCGTTCTTGCTATCACACCCTTTAATTTCACCGCGATCGGAACCAATCTGCCGACATCAGCGGCCATGTGTGGAAATGTTGTCGTTTGGAAATGCGCCAACACACAGGTCTATTCGGCGCAAATGTTCATGCGCATTTTAAAAGAGGCGGGTTTGCCTGACGGCGTGATCAATTTGATCTACGTGGATGGGCCGACGCTGGGGAAGGTTTGTTTTAATCACCGGGATTTCGCCGGCGTTCATTTTACGGGATCAACCGCCGTATTTAATACAATGTGGGAGACCATCGGAAAAAACATGGGCATGTATAGGTCTTACCCAAGAATTGTTGGTGAAACCGGTGGAAAGGATTTTGTCGTTGCACATAAAAGTGCAGATCCGGACGCTCTCGTGACTGCATTGCTTCGTGGCGCATTTGAATTCCAGGGGCAAAAATGTTCAGCTGCGTCCCGGGCATATATTCCCTCAAACATAGCCGACGAGGTGAAAAAGAAATTAATTGCCGGGGTCAGGAGTTTCAAAATGGGCAGCCCGGAGGATTTTACCAATTTCATTAATGCTGTGATCGATGAAAAGAGTTTTGACAAGATCAAAGGATATATTGATCACGCAAAAAAAGATAAAAAGGCAGAGATATGGGTCGGAGGAAAGTGCGACAAGAGGGAAGGGTACTTCATTCAGCCAACTATCATTGAAGCAAAAGATCCAAATTATATAACCATGTGCGAAGAGATCTTTGGCCCCGTTCTTACCGTTCATATTTATAATGCCAACCAGTTTGAGAAAACGTTGGAGCTCGTGGACAAGACTTCTCCATACGCATTGACCGGTTCTATTTTTGGCCAGGACAATGCGGCCATTGAAATTGCAACAACAAAACTCCGTAACGCTGCAGGAAATTTTTATATCAATGATAAACCTACCGGTGCAGTAGTAGGTCAACAGCCTTTTGGCGGCGCAAGGGCCAGTGGTACTAATGACAAAGCCGGAAGTATTTTAAATTTATATCGTTGGTTAAGTGCAAGAACCATCAAAGAAACTTTCAATCCTCCTACTGATTATCATTATCCGTTTATGCTGGAATCATGATTGGCATTGAATAAACCGTTGATTGTGGGTTGTCGCTCTCAGAATTCTTTTCCCCACCGATGTGTAAAATTTCCGGGCATCTTGGCTACACTTGGCAAGGTATTGTTCAACTTTTGACATTGGGTGGATTGGGTATATGGGTTCCAATTGATTTTATTCGCATTCTTACCGGCAGTTTACAACCTAAAGACGAACTCTAGGTAATACTCCCAATGAGAGTCGAGTACTTTTTCTCTTTCTGCACGCTGTTAGTTTATAAAACCTTGAACAAGGATTTTCTGTTTTCTATGTTTACGCCCGATTAATTCAAACCCTTTAAAAACAAAAAAGTCACTATGAAAAAATTTTCCACACTTATCGTTTTAGCAACGATTGTATCTTTTTCAGCAATTGCACAATCTGATTTAAAACCTCTTAAAGTTGATCTGAGTGTAGGATACGCTGTTCCCGGCGGCTCAGGTGCCAAAGGTGGTGTTTTGTTCGTTGTTGAACCAAAATATGCGGTGATGCCTGCATTATCACTTGGTTTGCGTATGGAAACTGCTGTGATCGCTCGTTTTGGCGGATATGACCCAGAGGGCAACCCCAGCGACCTAAGCGTGAAAGCGTCCGGTTCATACCTGGCCACAGGTGATTATTATTTTATGGACAATTATTCGTTTCGCCCATTTGCCGGCGCAGGAGCGGGAATTTTTAGAATTGCCGGAGTAGAAGTGAATTCGAGTACGGGCACTATTTCTTCGGCTACCAAATTTGGCGGAATGGTCAGAGCGGGTGTTGAGTTATCGCATTTCCGGATGGGGATCGAGTATAACATTATACCCAAGACAACCTTTTCAGGATATGACAGCAATGGCGACCCGGCTACGTTGACATCTAAAAACGGCTACATTGGTCTTAAGTTAGGTGTATGTTTCGGTGGGGGTAGGAAATAATATTGCAAATAGCAAATAAGAACGGCCGTTCCCAGGAACCTTCTTAGTGATCTCTCGTGTTTGAACGGCCGTTATCTTAAGTCAATGGGAGGTTTTCTACACCTTGTTAATAGAAAAGATTTGCAATTGCAAACATGTTTTATATGTTTGCCACCATTATAAACCATTTAAAACAAACTATTTTATGAAAAAATTGCTCTTACTAACAGCCATTGTTGCCCTTTCTCTATTAACACACGCGCAGAAGGGTAACAATCAAATTGGGGTAGCATTTGAAGTTGGCATTCCGATGGGTGATTTTGGGGATGCAGTAAAAACGGGATTCGGGGGCTTATTGAAAGGCCTTTATGGTGTAGGCACGGCTGGCCAGGTTACGTTCACAACCGGATATTCTACATTCAAATGGAAAGACCTTGGTGCCGACGAATCTGGCAACTCATGGATCATTCCTTTTATGG
>VBAQ01000401.1 GCA_005883765.1 Bacteroidota bacterium | reverse complement strand
TCATTGCGTTTGGTAACCCCTTTTTCTGACTTTACTGGTGGTTATTTTTAGAGGAAACCTTTTATCTTTCGTTAGTTGGTTGCTCCAGGAAGAAAAAAACGGGAAAAAAGTGTTTTTTTCTTACCCAATAGTGTACTTTCTTGAGGCGGTTTTTATTTAATTTTTCAATGATT
This sequence comes from Bacteroidota bacterium, assembly GCA_005883765.1. Classification (GTDB taxonomy): domain Bacteria; phylum Bacteroidota; class Bacteroidia; order Chitinophagales; family Chitinophagaceae; genus VBAU01. The sequence continues at coordinate 1,126 of VBAQ01000401.1, read as the reverse complement.
TCCAAGACCACAGAGTCAAGTTTTCGGTGTAAAAAAGGCAACAATGCATCATGAAATTTTAGAGAAGCTAACAAATTTTTGGGGAAAGACATTTTTTATTGAGCCAATCTTGATTTGTTTATTTACTTTTTGCTTCATAATAAGTGTGTGGCGTCACCATAATCAAAGGGTGAGGCTTGCTTTCTCTGTTTACTTTCTCTGTTTACTTTTTCATTGGATTATTGCTATTTGTCGTTTCCAGTTTTGTACTGGCCTTTCAAATTTACACAGGACGAAAGTTGGCAATTTTCTCAGAAGTTTCTAATACTATTTTTGAGTTAGCAGAATTTATTGCCTTTTATTTTTTCTTCAAAACCAGCATTCAAGGTCCAATGTTTCAAAAAGTCCTAACAATATTTTTGAACTTGCTAGTTGTGGTTATTGGAATCTTCTTCGCAGCATTAGCGCTCCCAAGCTATTCGATTGATTATTTTAAAAAACATTCTCTTTTCATTAATGTTTTGGAATTTTTTTTTCTTGCGGTTATGTGTCTAGCCTACTTTTATGAATTATTTACCAGCACTCCAAAAATAAATTTATTTCAACGACCCTCTTTTTTTATAACTACCAGTCTATTTTTTTATTCTGATCTACTGATACCTTTTTTCATGATTGCACATTAGGTATTTAAGAACGAATGGCCTTTTTATCGGGTTCTCGTCGCTTGCCATTTTTTGCTTGTAGCAATTATGATACTTACTATTTCAAAAGCGTTTTTATGCAGAAGGCCCATTACGACATAGTATTATTTTTGTTGGTCAGCACGTTTCTCATTTTGCTAATGGCAGGTTTTATAGTTACCATTCTCTACTTGTATCGAAAGAAGCAATTGGCATACTTTAAGACGATTGAAGAATTAAAATTTGATTATGAAAAAAATCTTTTACATACGCAACTCGAAATGCAGGAACAAACTCTCGAACATATAGCAAGAGAGATCCACGACAATATCAGTCTTTCTCTCACCCTTGCGAAACTAAATCTTAATACCCTTGATTGGAATCAACCTTCCAGATATCGCAATCAAATAGATACGTCGCTACAACAAATTAGTAAGGCGATCACGGACCTCAGCGATATTTCCAAG
>VBAQ01000198.1 GCA_005883765.1 Bacteroidota bacterium | reverse complement strand
TATGCCCGCCAATTCAAGACTTTTCTTTTTCAATCGCAATATTTCAATATCCTCAATGATCGCGTCGGGAGCGAGGATCAATGAAACATTATTTTCCCTCCACCAGTCATTATTTTTCAAATTTTCAAATGCAACAACGCCCACAAGATATTTCCTGTCCTGCTCGGCATGCCATTCTTCTATCCATTCAAATTGTTCACGGGGAATGATGTCCCAGTCATCAAAGCTTACGTACACCTTAAGAAAAATATCATCGTTCAGCTGGTGGGGTACATGATGATACAGCTTTTTATATTCATATTTATATTGGTAGCGAAGAGCTGAGATGTCGCTTAATACCGCTGAGGCAGTGGCAAAGCTCCCGGCCCCTTTGCCGTAAAAGAATTGTTGATCGGCAAAGCCGCTCTCGATCACTACTCCATTGTATTCATTTTTCACAAAGGCCAGGTGGTCATCGTGTTTTACAAACTGCGGCAACACAAAGGCCGTCACTTTTCCATTCCTTAGTTTTTTTGCCTGTGCAACCAATTTGATCTGGTAATTTTTTTCCTTCGCTACTGTCGCATCGCTTAGTTGAATATTCTGAATGCCATTAAACAGGATATTCTGCGTCGTCTCAACAATGCCATACGCATGTGCCAGCAACAAAGACCATTTGTTCACGGCATCGTGCCCTTCAATATCGAGTGCGGGATTGCTCTCAGCAAAGCCAAGCTGCTGCGCCTGCAAAAGGGCCTGCTTAAATTCGAGCTTGTCCTCAAATATTTTTGTGAGAATGTAATTGGTTGAACCGTTTATGATGCCCCTAATAGAGTGTAAAAGATCATTATCATAATATTCTTCAAGATTACGAATAACAGGAATGGATGCGCAGGCCGCAGCCTCATATAAAAACGATCGTTCTGTCTGCTGTTGTAACTGCAAAATTTTATGCAGGTGCTCGGCGATCATTTTTTTGCTTGAACTGACAACATCCTTATTATTTCTCAGTGCCTTGGTTATGATGCGGAAGGCTGCATCCGCATCGTCAATTACTTCAACGATCACATTGATTTGTGGGTCATTGAGCAAAAGATCCCTGTTTGTTGTGAACAATTCAGCGGGAGCATTTCTTTTTTTGTCAGGGTGCTTGATGCAGATCTTCTTGATGGTTGCCTTCAGGGATGGGGTTTGTTGTAAGATCTTGTATAACCCTTCACCAACAGTTCCGAAACCAAAAAGACCAATTACCAGTTTCTTATGTGTTTCCATTTTTTAAAACAATTAGAATGTTCAGGATGCAATTTCCTTTATCAGGAAAAAGAAACTATCAATTAAGAGACGTTTTAAGATTTATTTATACAAACAAAAAAGCCCACCTGAACACCAGATGAGCCATTATTTAGGCATTTTAATATGCTATCCGGATCGGATACAAAGATAGTTTTTGAAACTTTTTTTTCAAATTACTCCGTCACAAATTCTCTAACAACTGTTCGGGACGAGACCATGTGACCTGTTGAAACTAAGGTGAATGGCTAAATGGATCCCGGCCATTACCCAAAAAAGAAGAGCCCCGAAAAAATCGGGGCCCATCACGTCCCTAGTCCCTGTAAGAAAAATTGTTCTAAAGCTTTTTATTGATTGACAGCAGTGCCCTGTGCAATCTTTGTTCCCATAAATACCCAGGGAGCTGGCTCTTTCTTCACTTTGGTTTTTGTTTTGGTTCCCTTAGTTTTTGTTACAGCTGCTTTTCCATTGTCAGTCGCCATTGTTTCATCTGTAGTTGTAGTCGTCGTGGCAAAAACCGAAGCAGGATCTGCATCGTTGAAGGGGCGACCCAGCATTACCGAAATTGTGTTGGCATCTTTGTCATAGATTAGAGTTCCTTCACGAACTTCAGTACCCTCAGCTGTTTTCTGGGCGGGGATCTTGTAAGTAGCCGGTGATTTTTTCAAAACGGCTTTTACTCTTCCCTGGGGTAAACCGTCAATCCATACAAAACCTTTGTTTTGGTCGTCAAGAGTAATGGTTAATTTCTGATCTGCATTGGTACTTGATTGATATTGGCCAATCACAGGAAAAATCTGTTCGGTAGTCATTGGATTTGGCATAGGAGCCAGGGTGTACTTTGATGCGATAGAATCAACAGTCGGGTTTCCAGTTTTTTTCGGCTCTGTTGTAGGCTGCTGTGCATTTAAGGCTAGGGTTAGCAGTAAGGATGCTATGCCTGTTAAAAACAAGGTCTTTTTCATATTATAGCTGTTATGTTGTGATTAAATGGTACTCGGCTGATTTGTTTCGAAATACTGTGCCAAAAATCTTTTTTCATAAGAAACCTCAAAAAAAAACTTCTATATAAAATTTTTTTTTGATGTTAGTTCGGGTTCCAGCTCTTCACCTGAATTTGTTGAACCTTTACTGCTCCATCATTCCAGCCCTATTGAGATGGATACATCTGTTCATACACTGTTGAGGATTCAGTATCTTCGCGGTTTCCCAAAATCTATTATGGCTGAAGAAAAAGATAATGGCTCAACCAGCGAGCTGGTCGAGCAGGATTTAATTGAGGTCTACGGCGCAAGGGTACACAATCTCAAGAATATTGACATCCAAATTCCAAAGAACAAATTGGTTGTGATCACTGGCATCAGCGGCAGCGGAAAATCATCGCTGGCTTTCGATACGATCTACGCAGAAGGGCAGCGGCGTTATATGGAAACATTTGGCGCTTATGCCCGCCAGTTCGTTGGCGAAATGGAGCGGCCGGACGTGGATAAGATCACCGGCCTTTCACCGGTCATATCGATCGAGCAAAAAACCACCAATAAGAATCCGCGTTCGACCGTCGGCACCGTTACCGAGGTGTATGACTTCTTGCGATTGCTTTTTGCCCGGGTAGGAGAGGCGTACAGTTACAACACGGGAAAAAAAATGGTGAAATGGAGCGAGGAAGAGATCGTAGAAAATATTTTTAAAAAGTTTAAGGACAAAAAAATAAGCCTGCTTGCACCTTTGGTTCGTGGCCGCAAAGGACACTATCGCGAGCTTTTTGAAGAGGTGAGAAAAAAAGGTTTTTTAAAAGTAAGGGTGGATGGCGAGATCAAAGATCTTGTTCCGAAAATGCAGGTGGATCGATACAAAATTCACGACATAGAGTTGGTCGTTGACCGGCTGCAGGTAACAAATGATTTGAAAGCTCGATTAAGCCAAAGTGTTCAGCACACGCTGAAACTCGGCAAGGATCTAATGTTCCTGCAAGCCCATTCCGATCCCGCCATTGGCGGGACCACCAATAAAAAATCCCCAGCCACCGGAGACTCTAAAAAGAATAAGAAATTTTCGACAGGCGAGGTTAGCGAGTGGGTTTCTCCGCCGTTGAAGGAGCAGGAGGGGGCTGTTGTTTCATATAGTAAACAGCTGATGTGCGAGGACACAGGTCTTGGCTATGAGGAACCTTCACCGAATTCCTTTTCGTTTAATTCGCCTTACGGAGCTTGTCCAACCTGTAAAGGCCTTGGCACCATGTTTCATGTGAATATGGAAACGGTGATCCCCGACTGGGATCTTAGCATTACTGAAGGTGGTATTGCCCCGCTTGGCGAAGAACGAGATGCACACGTTTACAGAATGGTACAAGAGTTTGCCAGGAAAAATAAGATCTCGCTGCAAAAACCACTAAAAGAGTTGCCGAAAAAGTCGATCAACATTTTATTGTATGGAAATGAAGAGGGCAAAGAGGTTGAAATTGATTTTGAGAACATGCAGTTTGATCCCGAATCTCCGTATGAAGGAATAGTGAACATGCTGAAGCGTTGGTTCAACAACGGGTATAGTGAAGTACTACGCGATTGGGCCGAAGGCTACATGGAGTTAAAACCCTGCGAATCTTGCGGTGGTGCTCGGTTGAAAAAAGAGAGCCTTTGGTTTAGGATCGTAGGAAGAAATATTGCTGAGTTAAGCAACATGAACATAGACAATCTTGCTGCGTGGTTTGATGGGATTGAGTTAAGAATATCGGACAAACAAAAAACGATTGCGAAGGATGTATTAAAGGAGATAAGGGAAAGATTACAGTTCTTGCTCGATGTTGGACTTTCCTATCTTTCTTTGAACAGGCCTTCCAAAACACTCAGCGGAGGAGAGTCTCAGAGAATTCGTTTGGCAACACAGATCGGTTCACAGTTGCAAGGCATCACTTACATTTTGGACGAGCCTTCCATTGGGTTGCACCAACGCGACAATCACCGCCTGATCGAGGCATTAAAGAATTTAAGAGACATTGGAAACAGTGTGCTGGTGGTGGAGCATGACAAGGACATTATGCTATCGGCGGACCATTTGATCGATATCGGCCCAAAGGCAGGCTTCCACGGCGGTAAGATCGTGGCGCAAGGCTTTCCTTCCGCACTCCTGAAACTGGATACTCTCACTTCAAGTTATCTGAACGGTCGTCGACAGATCGCCATTCCAAAAGAACGGAGAAAGGGAAATGGAAAATTTCTTGAATTAAAAGGTGCCCGGGGAAATAATTTACAAAATGTAGACGCCAGGTTTCCTCTCGGAAAATTTATTGTTGTGACTGGGGTAAGTGGCAGTGGCAAATCAACGTTGATCAATGAAACACTTTACCCTCTTCTTGCGAAGCATGCGTATGGCTCCAGGGCTACGCCCCTGGAATATAAAAATATCAAGGGACTTGAACACCTGGATAAGGTCATCGAGATCGACCAGTCACCCATTGGTCGCACACCCCGCAGCAATCCAGCTACATATTGCGGCTTCTTCACCGATATAAGGACGCTGTTCGCGTTGATACCTGAAGCCAAGATCCGCGGCTACACAGCCGGACGTTTTTCGTTCAATGTAAAAAGTGGAAGGTGCGATGTATGCGAGGGTGGAGGCATGCGAGTTATCGAAATGAATTTTCTTCCCGATGTATACGTGCATTGTGAAAAATGTAATGGCAAGCGATATAACAGGGAGACACTGGAAATCCGGTACAAAGGAAAGTCGATTGCCGATGTGTTGGAGATGACAGTGGAAGAAGCGGTTGAATTTTTTCAGCAGGTGCCATATATCTATCGCAAAATAAAAGTTCTGGAGGAAGTAGGGTTGGGTTACATTACGTTGGGTCAGTCGGCTGTGACTTTAAGTGGCGGTGAGGCACAACGCGTAAAACTGTCAACCGAATTGTCAAAAAGAGATACGGGCAAGACTTTTTACATTTTGGATGAGCCAACCACTGGTTTGCATTTCGAAGACATCCAACATCTGCTGGATGTATTG
>VBAQ01000402.1 GCA_005883765.1 Bacteroidota bacterium | reverse complement strand
AAAAAATTCAATTACCTTACTTTAGCCACATATCCTCGATTATCCCTCTCAATTTTAGTCACAACCGTCGTAAGCTGCTTTTTGTATATCACATTTTTTGCTCTATCTAAATGGATCTGGTCGCTAAATCCATCCATAGCCCCTTTAGAACTTACTCCCTTTATTCGGTCATTCATTTTTGAACACGATGGCATTGAAAGTTTCTTTTTATATGTCGGTATGTTTATTGATATCCTTATTTCTTTTCTTCTCACAAGCTGGTTAATAAGATTACAAGCCGACAAATTTCGATTCTTATTGCTATCGATAATATTAATATCTATTTCAGGTTACTATTTTTTGAAAATTGGTTTCTCACCTCCACTGCCCGATATTCATGCGTTCGATGAAACGGCGTTTCCAATTCTTGTCATCATTATCGGTTTCATAAGCATAGTACTGTTTTATTTGTATAATAAGAGTAAGCTTGTTATTAATATAATAGTTTTCCTCGTTATTGCTTTTACATCCCTTATCAGTGCCTATCCTAGTAGCAAGGTCGATTTAATGTATGTACTTGCCCCGGCTTTACGCCTGGCCGATGGCTTTAAGATCTCTGAAATTTATTTCCAGTATGATCTTTTGCTTTCCTTTTTAGGGCTCTGCTGGATGAAATTACAGATGCCCCTGGATTGGTTCCCGTATCTCGGGCAAGCATCATATTTTTTATTTTTCGTAGGTGCATTTCTATTCGCCCAAAGTTTTTTTAGGAATAAGCCACTTTCTGTGTTTTTTATTCTTGCTTTAATAATTGTTCGGTACTATTCAGTATGGGAGGCGGGATCTACCATAATTCAATCAACACCACTGCGCCTGGATCTTTGGTTGATCTTGTTGTGGGTAGCATATCGAAAAGGAATTTATCACTGGCTAACCGGATTATCTCTTGCACTCCTTTTGATATTTCACCGGAATCTCGGATTACTATATATTGCCTCTTATGTTGTATTAACAATATTGCTTTTAGCAATAGACGGATTTTCTATCATAAAGGAAAAAAGAAGAAACATCAATGCTTTTATGCTGGTTTTCCAAAAACATTTTCACTTGAATGCAAGGAACTTGCTGTTAATAGGAATTTCCGTGATTACGTGCTTCTTTTTGTTTGGAGATTTTTTTTCCCGCAGTGGAGTTGAGTATCGAAAATATGGAATCGGGATGTTACCCATTGAACGAAATTCATTTTATTGGTATATCCCTGTATTACTAAGTAGCGCATCAATTCTATTATATGTTTACAGGAATAAGTTAACAATAAAATATTTTACGAGCGGCATGCTTATTATTCTGCTTGCCATCGCTAACTCCATGTATTTTTTTGGAAGAAGTCATGAAAATAATATTCTGAATAATATTCTGAATATTTCCGGAATTTTGGTTCTGGCTCTATTTGTTTTTTTTGACTTGGTTATATTTTCGACTTCACAGGAAACCGTAAAAAATCCGCAAGTGAAATCCAAAAAAGCCTCTTTAAAGAAAACAGCCTCGCTAAAAACTAAATTGGGCCTGTTCCTTCCTTTCCTTTTCATACTGTTGTCCAGCTACTATTATGCCGAGAGAATAACTGAAAAAATATCCAACCAGGTTGATAACCTCAATAAATTTCAACTTGCTTATCCTTTGGATATTTCTATTGACACGGCAACCATAAGACAAATGACACGCAACAGTAGCAAAGTTTATTTTCTGGATTTCCATGCAGATTTTTATTATTATTATTATGGGAAATACACTCCGCAAGGATATTATAGTCCATGTGCCACATGGATATTCAAAAAAGATTTAATCAATTTCTTGCAAACTCTGCTAAAGGACCATTATTACATTGTCTTGAACGCAACAAAATTTGCTTCTTTTAATGAATATTTGCCTTACCTTGATTATAATAGCTCTGTTGAGAAAAATAACT
>VBAQ01000197.1:5707-7467 GCA_005883765.1 Bacteroidota bacterium | reverse complement strand
CGGAAGTGGGACGGTAATCCAGCCTTTCAAAACAGTAAAAGATTACAACAACTGGCTGCAACGTGCGCGCCGCTTTTCTGCGTGGGCTGATAGTGCAATCATCTATTTCAAAAAAGGAATGACAGAAGGTATTGTCTTGCCAAAGGTACTGGTGGTTAAAATAATCCCGCAAATGGAAGCATTTATTACGACCGATCCAACGAAGTCGGTGTTTTATGGTCCCATTACCAATATGCCGGCAAGTTTTGACCGTTCTGATAAGGAGAGATTGACAAATGCTTACGTTAAACTGATCAATGAAAAGGTGGTGCCTTCTTACCAAAAACTGGCCGGGTTTCTAAAGGATCAATATTTGCCTGCATCAAGAGAAACAAGTGGAATTAGTGCATTGCCCGGCGGAGATAAATTCTATAACTATCGCATTCGCCTGTTGACCACGACGAATAAAACACCAGATGAATTATTCAACACCGGCCTATCCGAGGTGAAAAGAATTAAAGAGGAGATGGAAAAAGTAAAAACCGCGGTGGGCTTCACGGGAGATCTCAAAGCATTTTTTGATTATATGCGGAAAGACCCAAAATTCAAGCCATATAAAACCGCCGATGAAGTGCTGGACGCCTACAGGGTCGTAGAGAAAAGGATTCAACCTTTCATGCCAAAATATTTTACGCGGTTTCCTAAAACGCCATTTGAAATAAGGCAAACGGAATCGTTCAGAGCTGCGACTGCGGCAGCACAATATTTTGCCGGCACGGCTGATGGTAGTCGTCCCGGGATTTTCTATGTACCCATTGTCGACGCTACAAAATACACGACTGCCAAAACAAATTTGTTTTTGCACGAAGCGATTCCCGGCCATCACTACCAGATCTCATTGCAAAGAGAGAATGCAAGTCTTCCTGATTTTCGTCGTTATGGTGGTAACTCCGCCTATGCTGAGGGCTGGGGTTTATATGCTGAGAGCCTGGGGTACGAGATGGGATTGTACAATGACCCATTTCAAAAAATGTACGCCCTTGGCGATGAAATGCACAGGGCTATCAGGTTAGTGGTAGATGCAGGTATGCATGCAAAGGGTTGGACAAGAGAACAAGCAATACAATATATGATGGATAATGAACCCATCAGTGAGCAGTCAGCCACCGCGGAGATCGAAAGATATATGGCCATGCCAGCACAAGCTTTGTCTTATAAAGTAGGAGAGCTAAAAATAAAAGAGCTCAGAAAAAAATATGAGATGTCATTGGGCAAAAAATTTAGCCTGGCAGCCTTTCATGATGAACTGCTGAAGGATGGTGCGATGCCATTAAATATCCTGGAAAGGAAAATGGATGAGTGGGCAAAGAATTTTTAACTATTCCACCAATAGGTAAATTTTAACACAAATGCCCTATTTCGTATAAAAAGAGGAGAAGAATAATAATTGTCAGTATAGACCAGGAAAAGGTCGGAGGCAGGGCGATAGCGCCACTGAAATCTTGTATTAATATTGATATTTTTTTGCTGGCTGTTGTATTGAATAAAACTGGTTAAAAAAAGTTTGTTGGTAAATGTAACGTCGATGCGCGGACCTACAAGCCAGTACGTGACAGTGTTCCAGGGCTGCGGTAGCTGGATGTGATTGTAAACCGTGCTTACTGTAATAGCCACAAACGGTTGAAACCGGTAACCCAAATCTGCTGTGATAGTATAGAGTCTGCCATTGGCATAATAGCCGCCAAACCGCGTAGTAAAACCATAAGTAAAAAGACGTTGCG
>VBAQ01000197.1:0-5678 GCA_005883765.1 Bacteroidota bacterium | reverse complement strand
GAAGCCACAAGCTTTTGAGTGATGCACAGTTCCCGCAGCCAACGAGTCCTTGTTGCTATTAGTCGGATCAAAGGGCTGCAATAATTTGATGTAATCGTTATTCACCCACACGTCAAGAATACTTTGGTCACGAAGATTGAAAATGTAAAAAAGGATGTTGTTGTAATCTGTTTTTTCAAACGATGTGTTATAATAATAATTGCCCGTATATCGCGGACCATGGCTTAATACCAGTCCGCGCTTGGGAAAAAACAGGTAAGTGATACTCGGATTTAGCCTGATATAGTTAGAGCGTGGTACGTAACCTACTTCGGCGGAATAATGTCTACCCACATACTCGTGTTGCCAGAAAATAGTCCAGTGCCTGTTAGTATATTGAAGGTTTGCCGCCTGGGTGAGACTTTTATCGTTTGGCCCCTGGGAAAACGATTTCAACATTAAGAATTTTCCTGTCCATGCATTATTTGAAGAGGCCAGGTTATATTCAGCACCAATATTACGATTGTACAAAGAGTACCTGGGCTTGCTCGTATCTTTACCAGCATCGTAATGAAGTGATTGTTTGTTAATGAACAAAAGTCGAATGTTTGATCGTGTGAACACTCTTCTTTGCAGGGCGGTTACGGTGAAATTTTGAGAGGGCAATCCCGTCTCGTTTAATTTTTTGGTTTGCATGGTCATTGCCCCGATCCGCCAGTTTTTATCAATGCTTCCGCTGAGCCTCGCTCCAAAATTGATTGGGACACCTAGTCCAATGCGTCGTGAGAAAAATGGGCGAATGGCAGGCAAACCAAAATTTCCAAAGAGGTCATTATTTTCCAGGAAGAATTGCCTTTTCTCGGGAAAGAATAATTCGTAACGGTCCAGATTAGTTACCTGTTTATCCACTTCTACTTGCGAGTAATCAGGATTAACGGTAAGATCCAGGTTGAGTGAGGAAGTGACAGCAATCTTTGCATCAGCACCAACTTCTTTTCGATACGTGGATTTACTTTTTGATGAATAATCCCGCGATATTCCGGCTAAAGCGTATGGAATGAGTGATAAATTCAACCCGGGATCGGGCAATGGTTGATCCCAAATCAGTTCACCGGTATGAGCGAGGGAAGCAGTTGGGAATTGCCGCGGAACAGGTGCCCAGGCTGATTTTTCAGCCGCTGTAATATCAAGCCGGCTGAAATTAACGCCCCATCGCGTACTTCCTTTTTTGTAGCGGATAGTCTTAAATGGAATAGCTGCTTCAAATATCCATTTGTCACCATAATTTTTTACAACCGAGGTCCATTTATTATCCCAGTTGAGATCCGCCTTTCCACCCTCGTACAACATACCATCCCATTGGGCCCCCGCTGCATTAGCTCCGAATGTATAGCCATTTGTAAGATCATTAAAGGGATCGAGAAAAAAAATGAAATTGTCATTCTTTCCAAAAACAAAATCACGACGCAGTGATTCTACCATGTAAGGAGACTGTTTCAATAAGTAGCAGATAGCAACAATATAGAGATTTTGATTATCGTAGGTCATTTTCACTTCAGTGGGCACATTGGCTTTACTTGTGTCCATGGGTAACACCATAAAGAACTGTCCGGCAGTTTCAGCCTTTTGCCATACGGCTTCGTTCATTTCGCCGTCAATAGTAATTCGTTCGTTGGTTTTATTGATGTGAAGCTCGAAATGGTTGTTTACCTTCTGTGCAAAACAGACTAAGCTACTAATGCCTGTGATCAGACTAAAGAGATATTTCAAAGCAGATTAAAGGATTTAATATTCACTACTGGCAAAAATATTTTCTGCCTTGAAATTATGCCATTTGAATGAGTAAAATCATGATACCGAAATACCCGCTAAAATGGCTTACGACAGGAAGAATTGCAAACGGAGTTCACGTCATCTCAAAAATGGAATTTATTTTTTTTATCGCGGCTTTCATATTGATTCCCTTGCCTAACACTCCTTTGAAGATATCTCCTGTTTCTTTGAGTCGCGGTATGGCGTTGCGCAGATTATGATCCTTTATCTTCAATCCTTTTTTCACTTCTTCCCAATGTAACGGCATCGATACCGGAGCAAATGGTTTGGGTCTAAGTGAATAGGGCCCGGCCACAGTAGCCTGCGAGCGGTTTTGCAAAAAGTCAATATACATTTTCCCGTCCCGGTCGGCCGTCTTTCGTTCAATACTGGTGAATGAGGGAATTTCATTGTGAACGAGCCGGGCGATCTTGCGGCCAAATTCCTTTGAATCGTGGTAAGTATACTTAGCGCCTAATGGGATATAAATGTGGAGGCCGGTTGATCCGGACGTTTTACAGTAACCCGGAACATTGATCGCATCTAAAATTTGTTTTGTTACCTGCGCCGCCGTAATTACCTGCTCAAAAGTATTCTTGTCGGGATCAAGATCAATGATACACCAGTCGGGATTGTCGGGAGATTGAGTCCGGCTGCTCCAGGGATTTATTTCAATGCAGCCGAGCGAGGCGATATACAACAGGCCTGCCTCATTGGTGCAAACAAAAAATTCCTTTTGCTCTTCATCTGTTGAGCTGTAGTAAGGAAAGGTTTCAATCCAATCAGGCACTTTCCCTTTTACATTCTTCTGATAAAAACTTTGACCAAGAATTCCATGGGGATGGCGATTGAGAGTTTGAGGCCGATCCTTCATGTACGGCAACATGTAGGGAGCAGCCTGGTAATAATAATTGATCATGTCCCGCTTGGTCAGATTTTCTTTCGGCCAGAAAACTTTGCTAAGATTTGTGAAATGCAGATCATGGCCGCCAATGTTTCTTGTTTGAGCTTCTTCTTTTGGGTTCAGTAGGGTTTGTCTTTCTTTTTTCGGTGGCTTTGAAATACCTTTTATTGGTTTGGCGGGCTGGGTCGTTTGTTCCGTTTTCTTCGGTCTTTCTCTCACAACTTCGGATGCTTTTTTATCCTCTCTTAAACCTTTGAATGAAGGGTGACGAATAGCTCCGTCTTTTGTCACCTCGCGATAACTGATCTCAGCAACAAGTTTCGGCTTGACCCACGTGACCGTTGCCCTGGGAGGACTGGGCCGGAAACGTGAAGGTTTGTTGTATTCCGGTTCTTCAACAAATGGACAGCTTTTTGTGACGTAAGGTTTCAATTTTTGGAGGATATCCTTTTGCATGGCCGTGTTAAATCCAGTGCCGACTGGGGTTACGAAATGGAACTTGCCGTCCTGGTACCACCCCACAAGCAACGCGCTAAACAGCTTACTTGTGTTTTCATTTTTCGTGTAACCACCAATCACAAATTCTTGCCTTTTTTCAGTTTTTATTTTTAACCAGTCCTTTGAACGAAAGCCGGGTGTATAAATGCTGTTTGATCTTTTTGCAAATATTCCTTCGAGGCCAAGACGCTCGGCTAATACAAAGAAGTCTTTGCCGGACGTATCGAATTGTTCACTGAGCTTAATGATGCCATTGTCGGGCGGAATAATTGACCGCAACAATTGGTGACGCTCTTCAAGAGGCAGGTTCATCACATCATAACCTTCGAGCCAAAGTACATCAAAAACATAAAGAGCAATTTGTCCATCCGCCTCACTCCGCCAGAGCTGCAGGTCGCCAAAATCGGGAAGCCCTTCGTCATTCACTACGACAATTTCACCATCTACCACGGCATTGATCTTCCATTTTTGCAGCGCCGCATGAACGGGATAAAATTTTTCGTTAAAAGATTTATTATTTCGTGAGCGGATCTCAACTACTCCCTTGTTGATATAAGAAATAGCACGATAGCCATCCCATTTTATTTCGTAAAGCCAGCCACTGTCCTCAACAGGGTCAGCGACCAGCGTGGCAAGCATTGGTTCAATATTTTTTGGCATTGAAGAAGGCCGTCCCTTCTTCAGTATTTTCTTAGCAAAGGCATTCATAAAAACATTTCAAATCCATAAAAAACAAAACAGCAGAATCGTGCCAGCATGATCAATTGGATTATTCCTTGCGACGATCAAATGTCTGAAGAAATTGAGTATCTTAATCATTCAAATCCGCTGTAGAAAATGAGTCACCTGAAAACTGTTTTGATTTTATTCTTACTTCCACTCCACGTTTTTGCGCAGGATCTTACTGGTGTCTGGACAGGATTTTTAGAATTTGGAGAGAATAAGCTGCCGTATGAGCTTGTGATCAGTGGAGAGAAAAATAAATTAAGTGGCTATTCGCTGATGACATTCATGTTTGACGGGGTTGAGAACGTGGGAGTAAAGACCATGGAATTAAAAATAAAGAGAGGCAGCATAGCCATTGAGGATGGAGACCTGATCTATGATAATTATAACACGCCCCCGAAAAAAGTAAAACTTTACGGCAGTTTAGCCTGGGTGGGCAGAGATACGAACATGACCCTGGCAGGAACGTTCAGCACTCGATCGGTTGATATGAGGGCGTCGCTGAACGAAAATTCATTTAAGGGAGTTATTCATCTGCACAAAAGAAACCCATTTGCACAAACAAGATTGACCTCGAAGCTCCGCGAAATGGACTTGCTAAATCGACTTTCTTTTACACAGCCAATGAAGAAAAAAGAAGAGCACACGGTTTCAACAGGCATCAAAGTGAAAGAATCAACCAGGGCTCCTAAGGTGAAATCAAAAGACATAACGGCTGAAAAGAAAAGTGAGCCTGTTACCCAGATCGGACAAAAGGAAAAACAAGTTATAAAAGCCGTAGAGGTAGTCCCTGCCGCCGAGCTTATGAAACGGAACACAGAGATCATCCAGACTGTTGCCTTTAAATCAGACAGCTTAAGAATTAGTTTATATGACAATGGAGAAGTAGACGGCGACACCGTAACTGTTGTCTTAGATGGAAAAACTATTATATCAAAATTGGGATTAACTGCCAAAGGCGTGAGCAAAGCAATTGCCACTTCTGACCTTAATGATTCATCAGAATTGATCATGTACGCTGAAAACCTGGGCCGGATTCCCCCCAACACTGGATTGTTGATCTTACAAGACGGTGCCGAAAGATATCAAATCCGATTCTCAGGCGACCTGCAGAATAATTCAGCTATCATCTTAAAAAGGAAACACTAGCAAATCAGGCGCACATCTCCACTTTAAAAGCCAGGCTGAAATAATTGTAGTAATGTCCATACAGATCTTTGGAATCTGCATGCCATTCCTGGCCCTTGAAAGTTTGGCCGCAAGCTGCAGCCTCGCCAATGGCTACCACGGCGACATTCGCGTAAAGCCGGAAGCCGTAGGTTTCGCTCTTGCTTAAGGGAATCGCTGGCAGGTCAAAACGGATCCATTTCTCGCCATCGCTTTTTTCTATCTCTATTGTTGCGCTTGCGAGAATTGGGCCCCAGGTTTTATTTTGCTGGTCAAATGCGTGCAACGAGAGCATGATTTCCCCTGGGCTTTGGACGGCGGCCGAGTAAACCTGGATATTGTTCAAATCACCGCTGCAGGGACAAGTAAAAGTTTGGCCGGCGAAATGGTCAGTAGGGTCTGATTGCAAATGCCCGACCCAAATGGTAGTGTTATTTTGTACCTGAGCGACTACGGGGTAGGGTCTGTTGATGCTTTTCACAGGTTCCATGTAAGTTTCCATATGAGATGTTTTAATTGTTCAAAAAATACGGCAGTGGTTCGGAGTAGAATTTCTAACTGATCGTGCCGGCGTTATATTGTGTAGCGAGTA
>VBAQ01000196.1 GCA_005883765.1 Bacteroidota bacterium | reverse complement strand
CAATACAGCCGCAACATGCTTCAGAAGAATAATGGAGATGGTACTTTCAGCGAAGTAGGGCAGTTGTCCGGAGTCTCGAATACCGACTGGAGTTGGGCGGCTCTCTTTGCCGATTACGACAACGATGGTTATAAAGACCTGTTTGTTACGAATGGCTATGTGAAGGATTATACCGATATGGATTTTCTGAAGTATTCCATTGACAGGCTGATTCGTTCTAAGCAGGGCGAGACGGTTGATGCCATTCCTGAGTATATAAAAAAAATGCCGACCATTCAAATACCGAAGGCAATCTTTCAGAACAATGGAAACGGAACATTCACCCGGAAAACCGAAGAATGGGGACTGAATAGACCCGGTGTTTCGGCAGGTGCTGCCTATGCCGATCTCGATAATGACGGCGACCTTGATCTCGTGGTCAATAACGCCAATGATTTCGCAAGCATATATAGAAACAATAGCGAGAAGGTTGTAAAAAATAATTTCCTGAAGATAAAATTGGTGGGGCAAGCTGGTAATGAGCGGGGCATCGGTTCCAAGGTAACCTTGTACAGCGATGGCAATAAATATTACCAGGAAGAAATGCCCGTAAGGGGTTTTCAATCATCTGTTGACCAGGTATTAAATTTCGGCCTTGGTAAGAAATCCATCGTTGATTCGCTTGTGGTTATTTGGCCTAATGATAAAATGCAAACGCTAAAAAATGTAAAAGCTAATCAAACAATTTCTGTCAATATAAAAGATGCTACAGCCACGTGGGTTTATGATTCAACAGCTACCGCATCCAAACATTTTACACCACAACCAGCATTTAATTTTACTCATACCGAAAATCAATTTAATGATTTTACGATACAACCTTTGCTGATAAACTATTTATCCCGACAGGGGCCCTGTATGGCAAAAGCTGACGTAAATAAAGATGGAAGAGAAGATATTTTTATCGGAGGCGCAAAAGGACAACCATCGCAAATTTTTATTCAGGCAGCAAATGGAAACTTTATAAAAAAATCGGAGCCATCTATTGCAAAAGATTCGCTGAGCGAAGATGTGGCGGCTGAATTTTTTGATGCTGATGGTGACGGTGATCTTGATTTATATGTATGCAGCGGTGGTTACGAGTTTGCAGAGAATGATCCAGCTTTACAGGATCGCTTATACTTAAATGATGGCAAAGGAAATTTTATAAAAAGTGAAAAAGCCGTACCTCGCATGCTTACCAGCACCGCTTGCGTGAGAGCTGCAGATATTGATGGCGATGGTGATATGGATTTGTTTGTGGGCGGAAGAGTGGTGCCGGGAAAATATCCAACATCGCCAGGAAGTTTTTTGCTGTTGAATGATGGCAAAGGAAACTTTACCGATGCCACCGATGCCATTGCACCGGCTCTGAGAAATATTGGAATGGTTACCGATGCCCTGTGGATAGATATTAATAAAGATGGCAAAAATGATCTGATAGTGGTAGGCGAATGGATGCCGATAAAAGTTTTCATCAACGGGGGTAAGGTTCTGAAAGACGAAAGCAGTAAGTATATAAAATTTCCAAGCAACGGATGGTGGAATAAAATTTATGCGGATGATTTTGATGGTGATGGAGATCAGGACCTGGTAATTGGCAATATCGGGCTCAACACACAATTTCATTCCAGTGAAAAGGAGCCTTTACAACTCTATTACAAAGATTTTGATGGCAACGGTTCCATAGATCCCATATTCTGTTATTATATCAACGGCGTTTCCTACCCTGCCAATTCAAGAGATGACCTGGCGGACCAGTTGCCCATGATCAAGAAAAAATTCCTGGAGTATCGTCAGTATGCCGACGCAACTATCAACGACATTTTTACGCCTGACGAGCTGAAGGATGCAAAGGTATTAAGCGGATCAGAACAGTCCACTCTTTACCTCCAGAACGATGGCGAAAAAGGTTTTAGTAAAAAGCCATTACCAATCGAGGCTCAATATGCACCCGTTTATGCAGTCGTTTCCCTCGACGCAAATAAAGATGGGAAAAAGGATTTGTTGCTTGCCGGTAATAATTCCTGGACAAGAATAAAGTATGGACGCTATTCTGCAAATCATGGAATTTTATTGATTGGTGATGGTAAGGGGAATTTCAGTTATGTTCCCCAGACGCATAGTGGATTAAATGTTCGTGGTGACGTTCGAAGTATGTTGCAGATAAAAACAGGAACTGCAAAAAGTATTTTTTTGGGAATGAATAACGCTCCGGTAATAAGCTACCGGCTCAATTAATTGCCTGTATTGTTAGAAACACAGCATTCATAGATTTAACTGACCTTGTCGAATATCCATTCGGTTCGTTAAAAATAATTTCGGAATCTCATAATTTTTTATTTTGATCATTTAAACTTTTTGACATGCAAACACAACGCAGATCTTTCTTAAGAAAACTCTTTGGCTCATTGGCAGCCGTCACAGGGATTGGACTAACGGCTAATGCAAAAAATAATCCCACTGAAGAAAAAGAAGTATCTAATGTAGTTTACGAGCAGGACGTTCCTTTGTTTGCCGGGAACACCAAATTGGGTAATCTTGTTTTTATCGCAGGCAAGGGTGCACATTTCCAGGGCGATATTCAGGCACATACCGATCACGTTCTAAAAGAACTGGAAAAGGAGTTAATTCTTGCCGGTTCTTCGATGAAAAAAGTATTAAAAGTAACTGTTTATCTAAATGATATTGCAGATTACCAAGCCATGAACCAAACGTACAAGGGGCGTTTTGGAGACAAGCCTCCGGTACGCTCAACAATTGCTGTGGCAAAAGGAGGTGTTCCTGGCGATTCATTAGTGGAAATGGATTGCATTGCATATATATAAGCCAGGCCAATTGTCATTCGAGGAGATTGTAAGTAGGGGTGGTTCACATAGCCTCCTTGTGTCATAGGAACGATGTCAATCCGATCGAAATCAATCAAACCATGATTATCGGGTTCACAAAACTCAGGTATGCCTAAAAAAAATCCGATCTTAATTATCTTATCTGCTTCAAAAGCATTTCTGTTTTTTTTAGTTCTTATTGTTCTTACTCAATGTAAAGGCACAGGCTTACCCAAAGGCGATCCAGATAACGGTGGTCTTTTTTTACCCGGCAATTTTGAAGCTGTTGTTGTTGCAGACAGCATTGGCGGTGCCAGGCATTTGGCTGTGAATGATAATGGAGACATCTATGTAAAGCTAAGAAGCGCTTACCCTGATGGAGGCAATGTTGCTCTGCGAGATGAGGACAATGATGGCAAAGCGGACATCATCAAAAAATTTTCGGTGTATGTAGATTCGTTTGGTTATGGTACTGCAATGCGCATACATGATGGCTATCTTTATTACAGTTCTTCGAACGATGTATTTCGTTGCAAATTAAGACCCGGTAAATTGCTTCCCGACACAAATGCAGAACTTATACTTACAGATGATTTTTCGCACGATCCCCATGGGTTTAATCATACTGCGAAGCCGATAACGTTTGATGACAAAGGAAATATGTATGTTCCTTTTGGTTCGCCATCTGATGTATGCCAGGTATTTGACAGAATACCTGAATCACCAGGACAGAATCCCTGTCCTCAGTTAGAAGAGCATGCAGGCATCTGGATGTTTGATCCTAATAAAAAAAATCAAACAATTAAAGATGGCAAACGCTTTGCGACAGGAATCAGGAGTGCTGTTGCAATAGCATGGAATCCCTCTGACAAGAACCTCTACATTGTTCAACATGGTCGTGATGACCTTCACAGAACATGGCCTGAAAAATATACCAAATGGCAGAGTGCATTATTACCTGCAGAAGAATTTTTAAGAATAAAAGAGGGTGCCGACGTAGGCTGGCCTTATTACTATTATGACCAGATGCAGGGCAAAAAATTATTGAACCCTGAATATGGCGGTGATGGTAAAAAAGAAGGCAATGGCAGTAAATACGAACAGCCCCTGATAGGATTCCCGGCTCACTGGGCTCCAAATGATTTATTGTTTTATACCGGCGACCAATTTCCTGAGCATTATAAAAATGGCGCCTTCATTGCTTTTCATGGTTCTACTATTCGTGCACCTTATTCCCAGTCTGGCTATTTTGTAGGTTTCGTTCCTTTCAAAGATGGGAAACCTTCGGGTCAATGGGAAGTTTTTGCCGATGGATTTGCAGGCATGGATACTATTGTTAATACAACAGATGCAGAATGCAGGCCAATGGGGCTTGCACAGGGACCCGATGGTTCTTTATATATCAGTGATTCACGCAAGGGGAAAATATGGCGCATTATGTATAAGGGTGATAAAACAAAATTTGGCGCCGCACAACTTGCTATCATGGAACAAAGAAAAATGAGTGCGCACATAAGAACGCCCGATGAAGTAGCAGATAACCTGGAGAAAGGAGTTGTTGTCGGTGGAGAAAAGATTTATAAAACTTACTGCGTCGCCTGTCATTTAATTGATGGTAAAGGTGATGGCAGCCGCTTCCCACCACTAGACAGTTCAGAGTATGTGCTGGGTGATAAGAACAGGCTCATTAATATCTTACTTAACGGCATGCAACAACAGATTACTGTAAAAGGTAAACAGTATAATAACATCATGCCAAGTCATCGATTCTTGTCAGACAAAGACCTGGCGTTGGTATTAGTCTACGTGCGACAAAACTTTGGTAATACTGCGAGCGAAGTCACAGCTGAGGAAGTGACGGATTTGAGAAATAAAGCAGTTGTCAAAAAACGTTGAAAAAATTAAACGGTAAACATATGAGAAAGTTCATCAGCATTTGTGCCTGCGTTCTGTTATTATCATGTATCGGCAACGCACAACAAACAAAAGATCCTGAAACACGCATCAAAGAACTCGGTATTCAGTTGATCAAGCCCACGCCACCTATTGCCAATTATGTGAAAGCCGTTCGCGTCGGAAACTTGGTGTACTTATCTGGGCATGGCCCTGATAAACCTGAGGGTGGACAGGTTACAGGTAAAGTGGGTGGTGACCTTACACTTGAACAAGGACGAGACGCAGCAAGATTAACTGGCATCTCATTGCTGTCGACTCTTAAAGGAGAGATTGGCGATTTAAATAAAGTAAAACGGATTGTGAAAGTACTGGGTATGGTGAACTCTGTTCCAACATTT
>VBAQ01000195.1 GCA_005883765.1 Bacteroidota bacterium | reverse complement strand
TCTTATCCCTCTCCAAAGGAGAGGGACGGAGCTGTAGTGCAAAGCCGGGCTTCCGGTTCTTCCACATCAACAAAAGTTCTGTGCTGAAATATTTTCCTCTCCCCACAAGTGGAGAGGGGTGACATCGCCTGCGATGTCAGGGAGAGGGAAATGAGAAATCTCTCGGAATGGTCTATGTTGTGCAAAAAATATTTCTATACCTTAGGATACGTTTACAGGCCGGCCAATCAGATCACTTCTAAACTTATAAATATGAAACCAATTGCTCGCTTGCTTGCCTGGGCATGCATTTCCATTTTCTCCTTGTTATCCAGCTGTGAAAAAAATATCAAAACAAACGGTGAAGGTGAATTAACTTCTTCTGCGCAAAAAAATTCTTCGCCTGAAGCGGCAACCGCGCTTACACCGATCCAAATCTATGGTGCGTGGCATGCAGGCAATGACGCCTGTACCTGGGCCACTGTGCGAACGGTAACAGAATTTGATTCAAAAAATCATTGGCTGATCGATCGGGGCAACGGTCAACCTTCGGTAAATCTTATTATTCTGAGTTTTGTTAATCCGTTAAAATTGATGAATTCGACAACAGACGCCGGAAACCTGAATGGTGTTCCCCGCGGCATGACGGCGGATATTGTAAATTATTTCAAGAGTCATAACATTCGGGTCATGCTTTCTATTGGCGGCATCACATACACCAATGACTGGAACACTGCACTCAGCACGAACCCAACACAACTGGGCTTGCATGCAGCGGCGTTAGCGCAACAACTGGGAGTGGGAATAGAAATCGATTATGAAGAAAGCAGCAGTCCGAATTTGACCGGCTTACAAAGTTTTATTACGGCTTATCGTTCACAATTGCCTTACGATGCCACGGGAAATAATCATGCCGCGAGATTAACTATTGATCTGGCGGCGGGTGATCGCTGGCTGATCGCGTTGTGTCGCCACGCGACAGCAAACTGGCTAACCACGTCTAATCCTGTTCTCGATTACGCTAACGCGATGGTACCAAACCGTCAACCTTCCAGTGCTGCGGATGCCACCGGCAACTGGCAGGAACATATTGATGGTAAACCCCAGTATTCACCACCCATTGTATCACTCGCGCCTGCAAAATTCACAGGTGGCTTATATATTGTTACCGGGAAAAATCCTGCAAAGGAATGTGTTGATTTTAATAACTCTTTGCAAAATGCTTGCGGCAATTATGTACAGAGTGTCTTGCCTAAAAATGCAGGAACTACCGCCGGCATGTTGGGATATATGTTTTGGGCGGCGGAAAAACCTTCCACAAGAAATATTTCTACTGCACCACCCAACAGTTGCGAAGGCGGCGTAGGTGCCGGAGCAACTTTTTTTAATATACCGATACCCATGCCCGCATTGAGGCAACAGTAGAAGGATCGATGAAATATTCTCCTCTCCCCCAACCCCTCTCCGCAAGCGGAGAGGGGTGGCATCGCTTGCGATGCCGGGGAGAGGAGAAGCTGGATGAAATACCTCACCCTCTTATCCCTCTTCAAAGGGAGAGGGACAGTGCTGTAGTGCGAAGCCGAGCTTCCGGTTCTTCCACATCAACAAAAGTTCTTTGCTGAAATATTTTTCCTCTCCCCCAACCCCCTCTCCGCAAGCGGAGAGGGGTGGCATCGCTTGCGATGCCGGGGAGAGGAGAAGCTGGAGGGGAGCTGGATGAAATACCTTACCCTCTTATCCCTCTCCAAAGGGAGAGGGGCGGCGCTGTAGTGCGAAGCCAGGCTTCCGGTTTTTCCACATCAACAAGAGTTTCTTTGCTGAAATATTTTTCCTCTCTCCTCCGCTCTCCGCTAGCGGAATGTCAGTCGAGGAACGGCATCAAAGAGATCCACGTCATCTATCCCAAGCTTAAATCCGAATGCATGAAAGCCATCAGCGAACTGCAGATGGAAAAAGAAAGACTGTAGATATCGTTGGCCGCATCGGCGACAACTAAATAAGGCTAACTACCTAGAACAATCCTGGCCTAACCTTTCCTTATAGAATAATCATCTTCAGTAAAAATAGATTCATCGAATTTATTTGCTGTTTCGTCTAAATAAAAGGATCGGACCATTTTCTTGCTATAAGTTTGTTTCATAAACAAACCTTATGAATATCCTTATCCAAAACATCGCTCACCAGGCTGGCATCAATGAAGAAAAAGCCAGGATTGCATTGCTAACCGTATCTGCTCACGTAAAAGAAAGATTTCCCTTACTCCAGTCGGTGGTAGAATTAATTCTCGAAGCAAATGATTCTTCCTGGAAAGAAGAAAAAACTTTGGTCGCTGATTTAAAAATCCAAATTGGATTGAATTAAACCCTTAAAATCTGTGCTATGAAAGATGAGTTTAAATCCATTTATCGCTTTGAAGGACGTTGGTTTGATATTTTTGATATGCTCGTGGGAGTAATAAAACCGACAAATGCACAACGATTCTCTGTATGGGAGTCAAGAAGAAAAACAGACGGCCATTTGCTGATCGTGTACGATCGGCACCTTGCAGATGAATGGCAGCAGAGATACCGGGTAACAAGAGTTACCGAACCCGAATTTCAACACCACTACAAATCCAAAATCAAAGAGCACGTTATACACGGCTATAATGAGTTCAGTAAAAACAGTAAGTCAAGATTCCTTTCTTAAGCCGCCACATTTCTTCACTCTCCATCCCAGGCAATTCGGTTCTTAAATTTCGTACTGGGTTGGTCGTCCTTAAAAATCCGTTCATCGAAGTTATTGGCTCGTTCGTCTTAATAAAAACAGAAGCTGGATAGCGACGTTATATGTTTGTATGCTCAATCAAAGCGTGAAGGAATACAATAAGAACAACAAGCCGCCATTACCTCTTTTGACTTGGCCTGTGGAAACACTCGACAATAATAAATAACCACCAACTGAAAATGGCATTCGCCCGAATGCCATTTTCTATTTTGTCTCCTCTTAGACCTTTTATTGGCAACTGTACGGAAGCTTGTCAATATACCCAAGTGTGGCTCCCCCTGCGCTGGCTGACCATGCACCGGTGATGAGTTCGTCGGTTGCAGGGCAGCTAAAGTTTCGTGCAAATTTGAAATGGATCACTTGCGGTGTGCAAGCCCTTAGATCACCTTCCCATTTTAATACGGTGTTGTTATTGTTTGCATTGACCACAACTGTGTTTCCGAGGTCGGTCACCTCGTGTCCAACATTGCCGCCTGCCGTTGCTCCACCCTGGAATTTTATTCCGCTCACATCAACAGGGCTGATGAGGGTGTAACTGATGCTGAATTCATATCGTCCCCCGCCAATATTTTGCGCCGACACAGAGGGAATGATAGTAAACTGCGACACGCACTGGTTTTGTACGTCCAAGAAAAAGCTTCCTGACATAAAAGTGTTGAACCCATCACAGCCGCCGGATTTTATATAATGCAATCTGAATTCATAAGCATCGTCGCCGGCCACGGTCGGAGTGAAGACATAACTCACCTGGTGTATCAATGAACTAACATCTGCGTCCGCTACTTTGACCCAGTTGCCATCGACCTTCTGAAACAATTGTAGTTTTCCGCAGTCAGGTATAGCTACCCCGGTAGTAGCATCAAATGTTCCTGTAACGGTTTCTGTTTGATTTATAACTCCTGGATCGGGATTGAAAGTTACGATGAGTGAAGGATCCACATTGTCTGCCGCCGAACTATTTCCTCCTCCACCAGCCCGCGCATTGACCAGGTTTGATGCTGATTGGTCTGTGCCGTCCGGCGATACCGTTGAAGAATCTTTTTTACATGAAGAAAAAAAGCTGAAGAATAATAAAGCAGTGATACTGCTCAATTTTAATGATTTCATAAGGTCCGTTTTTAGTTAAAAAATATAAACGGAGTTTCAGAGGAACATCAGTAATAATCGGGGGTTATAAGAATATCCTGAAAGGAACATCCTGTTTCACAGGTACGGGAAGTGAATGGCGAAAATAATATGCAAATTTCAAATCTGCAAGAGCTCTAATTGAATTCTAATTTTGACTATGGTGTTTTGCTTGTCCCAACCACAGTATGCCGTCAATGATGAGTTTGTCTTGTATGGCATTACCAAACTGAAAGGAGAGCTCTTTGTTGGTTTTGTTTTCATAGTCAATATCATTGTGACCCATATTTAAGTAAAGCATTCGGTATTTTTTGTTGGTCCATACCACGGGATAGTAGCCGCTGTGCCATATTTCGTAAGGTTTCGGACCGGTGCCTAGAGGAAAGCTGGTGGAATCGATGGACAATAATATTTTGATATCAGGATTATTGCGCAGATCTTTTTCCCATTTATACCATTCATTAGGCGACGATTTAAATATGGCCGGTAAATGTTTTGTTACCGGATGAGTGCTGTCTTCTACACGAAGAATGGCTGCCGTAGGTCGCCAGGTATTGCTTACATACTGTCCTGCGCCCAAAAATTCATTGTGATACCAATCCCAATTCTGAGGGTAATCAGAAGGCGTTAAGGCAAACCCGGCAAAATGAAATCCCATCCAGCCGCCGCCATTTTCCATGTAGCGCTGAAATGCCTCTCTCTGTGCCGGATCATCAGGTCTTGTATCCAAAAAAATGACAACCTGGTAGTGAGAAAGAAAATTTGTGTTGAGATGGCTCCAGTCATTTGTTGAATCATAAATAAAATGATACTCGGCGGCAATTTTCGGAAACCACCTGTTTGCCTCGTGCACGAAACTGATGTGAGCTGTATCCCGCTTGGCCGTATAGAAAGCGATCACCCTAAACCGAGGCTTTGTTTTTTGTGCCTGGGCGTAAGACAATTCAATGCAGCACAGCATGAATAGAACTACGGACAAATATTTTCGAGATAAAAGGGATTTGTGCATCAGCTATATTTGTTGTTGTCAGAATTTTTGACAACCTTATTGCATCGGAAGATAATAAAAACAGTTCAACCTTATGCAAAGAAAGATAGTATCCGAATATCATGCTGACTTTTGATAAGGTAATAAGGTTGTTCTATATGTTGTGAGTCTTGTTACTAAGGTAATAAGGTTTGCCTCTGTGTGAATTGGTTCACTACGGCATCAGCTAACCCTTTCCTAGAGGTTTTTGTTTTTCCTAATTAGAGGATGCATACCTTATTACCTTAATAGGAAATTGGTAAAAAGTTTTCAACCTTATTACCTTATTTCCCATTTTCCGGAGTACAAAGAAAGAGGCATTCGATCGTCATATTGGGTTTTGATAAGCGCTACGTTATTTTCTTTGGTAAGTCCCATAACTGAGGTCATATGATATTTTCCTAGAGGTTTTTTGTTTTTCTAATTAGAGGATGCACACCTTATTACCTTAGTAGGAAATTGGTAAAAAAGTTTTCAACCTTATTACCTTATTTTCCATTTTCCAGGCTGGAAAGAAAAGCGGTATTCCGAATATCATCTTGACTTTTGATGAGGTAATAAGGTTATTCTCTATTTTGTGAGTTCTTGTTACTAAGGTAATAAGGTTCTTCTCTCTGGTGATTTGCTTTCATTGCGGTATCAGCTAGTCCATATGGTGTTCAATCGCTAAGGTATTTTCTTTTGGCAAGTCCCATTACCAAGGTCACACGATATTTTTGCACAGTCTTTTGTTTTTTCTCAATAGGATGCAGACCTTATTACCTTATTAGGAAATTGGTGAAAAAGTTTTCAGCCTTATTACCTTGTGTCCCATTTTAGGGTTTTTTGATAGTGCTTAATTAATTCATCGTATTCCTCAGCAAAACTTACTTTCCTATGATGTTCAGGTTGGTTCAGTATGTACTTGCAGACTTTGTCGACATCTGATTTTGAAACTGAAAAGGCAGAAGCCG
>VBAQ01000211.1 GCA_005883765.1 Bacteroidota bacterium | reverse complement strand
GGAGGTAGCAGCAATCATGGAGAGGACTACGGGATAGGATGGTGAAGCCCCTTTCGCCTTCCTGAGTAGAAAAATGAAGCTGATGTGGTAGAACAAAAAGTTTAGAAAAGACTTACAGTACCGTCCCTTCTTTTGGAGAGGGATAAGAAGGTGAAGTCGGGGAAGCCACCTACGCACAAGCTCTCGCTTGACGAAAATGCTGAGTAGAAAAATGAAGCTGATGTGGTAGAACAAAAAGTTTAGAGAAGATTTACAGTACCGTCCCTCTCCTTTTGGAGAGGGAAAAGAGGGTGAGGTTGGTCACAGCAACATCTACGTCACGAAAGTTCCTGCCGCAAAAATGCTTCCATTTGCTGGCGGAAAACTGGCTTATCCTGGCAGGAATCGAATAACGATTTGAGCTTCCCGGTAGATAAAGATCCGGAACTGATCAGTTTTGCCAATTCGGGATTTACATTTAACCACTCAGTCTCGAGGGAATGATTTTTCAAAAATGACAAAATGATCTCTGTTTTAAAAGTTGGTAAAACATGATCTGTTTGTTCCCTGATCATTTTTGCATCATCTATGACAAATGAAAAAAACTCGGGATTGAACTGGTCGTTGTCTTTAACGAGAAACTTTCGGTACATAGAATTTAGTTTGTCGATAGGGTTAAGACCCGGCAAATATGCACGTAAAAAATACCGGTCTGTGCTATCGTGGTAAAGATAACACCGATTGTTGGTCTAATTCTTTATTTCTTTACAACATCAGAAAAATCACAGGATTCACATCTTAATTGGGGTCAATACGCTGTTAAATATTATGTACGTGAAGAAATATAAAGGCGTCCTCCTGCGAATGAGTTATCTTGCATGGTGAAAATCACATATAATGCACGACAAGCGTTTTGATTATTACTCAAAGTTTGAAGCGATGCCATTGCCTGATCAAAAGCAGTTGATCACGTATAGCTTCAATGAAAAGGAGAGCACGATTACCGGGTTAATGCTGGAAAAAAAGGGATTAATTTTTTTATACGAGTACAGAGGGGAGTACATCGGGGTCGAGTTTTTTATTTCCTTTTCAAAAGAATCCATTTCTTACAAACTCATAAAGGTGGAGGAGATGCCTGTGTGAATTGATGTTTGTTTGTGATCATGAATTATTTGCTTTTGTTCTTGCTCCCGGAATTCCATCAGTATTGCTGAAGTTTTGTTTTCTATACTGTTTTTTGCCCATTTCAAAATAAGTCTTCTTCCCCCAAATTAATTAGTGTATCTTTGTGTCGTGATTTTTAGTTCTTCAAACATTCAGTATCAGTTTAGCGTAAATTCTTACTCTTCGTCCTAGTAATATTTAACCTCCACTTTACTTTTTGCTGTCGGCTTCAATCACAGGTATTTTAATTATTTTATTTTAAAATTTTTGTTTTATGAACATGTACGTTTCGAATTTAAGTTTCCACACCACTGATGAGAACTTAAGAGAGTTATTTGGAAAATATGGCACCGTTTCTTCGGCTAAAGTAATTACCGACAGGGAATCCGGTCGCAGTCGCGGTTTTGGGTTTGTGGAAATGGCAGAAGATAAAGAAGCCAAGGAAGCGATCCAGGGCCTTAACAACAAAGAAATTGAAGGCAGAGCTATATCCGTTTCTGTAGCAAAAGAAAAAAAAGCGGATAACAAAAGATGGTGAAAAACCGTCCCAACTAATTGGTAAAGCCCTTCGGGGCTTTTTTTGTGTGTGTCCATTCGTCCGAATGAACAACTGTGCGGCATGTGAAAACGCATGTCGCGGCGAAATAATAACCTGGTCATGATTCAAATGACTAGCATAAATTTTATTTTCGCGACAAGATTTCTTCACTACTTTAAGCTGCCGGCATGAAAAAACAACTGTTTGCCTTTCTACTATTCAGTTTACTGACCTCATCTATTAGCGCTCAACGGGTTCACACATCATTCGACCCGTCATGGAAATTTGTTAAAGGTGATGTACGTAATGGCGAAAAGCAAAACATCAATGATAAAGATTGGCGCACTGTCGAACTTCCTCATGATTGGAGCATTGAAGATCTTCCTAACCAATCTGATTCGGTGATCGGTCCTTTTACCAAAACAAGTGTTGGTAGTACCTCAACAGGGTATGTCGTTGGTGGTACAGCATGGTATCGAAAACATTTTAATCTGGACAATGATGCTGGCAAAAAAGTTTTCATTTATTTCGATGGCATATACATGAACAGCGATGTTTGGATCAATGAACATCATCTCGGCAATCACCCGTACGGGTATACTCCATTCTACTATGATCTGACACCATACCTGAAACCAAATGGTGAGAACGTACTGGCGGTCCGGGTCCGCAACGAGGGAAGGAACTCCAGGTGGTACAGCGGTTCGGGTATCTATCGTCATGTTTGGTTGACGATCACAAATGAAATTCATGTGGACGAATGGGGAGTTTATATCACGACTCCCGAAGTTTCTGCAAATAGTGCAACAGTAAATGTGAAGACATCCGTCGTCAATGAACAAAACACCGCTTCTCTAAAGGTTCGGACGAGAATTCTCGATGCAAAAAATAATATCGTGGGGGAAAATATGATTTCAATAGCGAACTCTTCTCCCTTGGAGAGGGGCAGGGGTGAGGTCTCACAAACGATTAAAATTCCGCATCCGTCGTTGTGGTCACCTGGATCGCCTTATCTCTACCATGCAGTCACAGATATTATGAAAGGCATTGCGATCCTGGATCATGTGGTGACCAATTTTGGTGTTCGCTCTCTAGAGTTCAGCGCAGAGAAAGGTTTTTTGCTCAATGGAAAAAATGTTGAATTGCGGGGAGGCTGCATGCATCACGATAACGGTCCACTTGGTTCAGCAACCATCGATCGTGCAGAAGAAAGGAGAGTGGAGCTGCTGAGATTGTATGGCTTTAACGCCGTACGTACCTCTCACAATCCGCCATCACAACAATTTCTTGATGCCTGCGATAGTCTTGGCATCATTGTTCTCGATGAGGCCTTTGACCACTGGGAACGTGAAAAGAATCCTCAGGACTATCATCTTTACTTCGATACTTCATGGAAGAAAGATATTGACGCCATGGTGTTACGCGACCGCAATCATCCGTCGGTAATTTTCTGGAGCATCGGCAATGAGATCAATGAAAGGGCGGACGCTCCCGGTCTTGCCATTGCAAGAGAACTGATCGCGGAAATAAAACGCCTCGATGACACACGACCAATCACCGAAGCCATTTGTCATTTTTGGGATCACCCTGGTTACAAATGGGACACAACAGCTGCCGCTTTTGCATTGCTCGATGTCGGTGGATACAATTATCAATGGAAGCAGTACGAACCCGATCATGAAAAATATCCACAGCGGATCATAATGGGCACAGAGTCTGTTCCTGTCGAGGCCTTCGACAACTGGAAGCTGGTGGAAAAACATCCCTATGTCATTGGTGATTTTGTCTGGACAGCTATGGATTACTTAGGTGAGACAGGGATTGGCCATACCAAACCTGACAGCGCTTCATCCTATCAACTACAAACATTTCCCTGGTTCAATGCCTGGTGCGGCGACATTGATCTCACCGGCGGAAAAAAGCCGCAACTGTATTATCGCGATATCGTTTGGCGAACAAGCCTTATGCACATGCTCGTTCATACTCCCGTGCCCGCCGGACATAAAGAAGCTGTGAGTTATTGGGGCTGGCCCGATGAAATGCCTTATTATCATTTTCCCGGCCAGGAGGGCAAGCCGCTGGAGGTGCACGTCTATACGCGTTACCCGCGGGTGCGCCTGCTGTTCAATGGAAAAACGGTTGATGAGAAAACTGTTTCACCCGAAAATCTCACCGCAACATTTCAAATAAATTATCAACCAGGTTCACTCAAGGCCATTGCTATTGACAAGGGCAAGGCCGTTGATTCGATAGCGCTCCAAACAGCAGGCAAACCGACGCACATACACCTCATTGTAGACCGAAGTCGCATCAAAGCTAATCGCAACGATCTGGCTTATGTTGCTGCCGAAATACTCGACGCAAATGGCCGGCTCGTTCCCGATGCCATTATTCCACTACATTTCACAATCACCGGCAATGGAGAAATTGCAGCTACCGCAAGTGCCAGTCCAAACGACATGCAAAGTTTTCAAAAACCACAACACAGAACCTTCCGCGGAAAATGTTTGATCATTGTGAGACCAAAAGGTAAAGCAGGAAAAATAATATTGAAAGCAGAAGGAGAGAGATTGAAGGCCGATGAAGTGGTGATTGAAACGAAGTAATGTCATATCAAGTCTTGTCACCCTGAGCAATGTCATGCTGAGCTTGGGAAGTATTGTCGGAGGTTGACGAGCATGATTATGTACCAAGCTGCATTGCTACTATGATACTTCTGTTGCGTCGCACTCTTATGGGTTCAGAATTCTACTCAGCAATTGTCTTTATAAGATTTCCCTATGAATGATTAGCTTAGATAAAATTAATTGCAATGGCAAATCCTAAGGAAATTCTTGTCACCACAACTTCATCATGTGATGGATTAACAGTCAAACAATATCTTAAACCAATCTCGGCGCACATTGTGGCTGGAACTAATTTATTCAGTGATTTTTTGGCATCATTTGCTGATGTTTTTGGAGGTCGCTCACAGACTTATCAAAAACAACTTTCTTCTCTTTATAATGAATCAATTGAAAGATTAAAGATTGCTGCATTTGAGATTGGAGCTAATTGTATTATTGGCTTACATGTGGATTTAGATGAAATATCTGGAAAAGGAAAGTCTATGTTTATGATTACAGCTCTTGGAACAGCAGTAATAATTGATGATAATTTCAATAAAGAGACTAGCGATAATACTAGTGAAAAGCTTGAAGTGATTGGTGTTGATAAAATCAGAGCATTGCGAGAAAAAAGAGAGATAATAAATAATGCAGGTGAAAACGCCCTAGAATTAGATGATGAAACCTGGGATTTTATTACAAGAAACCATGTTTATGAAGTCTTCGATTTCATTCTTGACAAGTTGAAATCTTTAATGCCGAATCCAAATGATACTTCTGGAATATCTGAAGAGTTCTATGAAAAACTTTTAAGCTATATTGATGCTTTACCTGAAAACGAAAAAAATAGATTACTGTATGGCAATGTTGTTAATAATCAGAGTGAACAAGTAAGGGCCAAATTGTATGAAATAATAGCGGATCTTCAATTGTTAAATTTGGATCAGATAATAGAAATCTTAGATAACGATGAATTTGAAAAACAAAAGAAGGCGCTTAATATTTTAAACTCAGATAAACCATTTTACGATAAGAGGGATTTAGAAAAGTTTTCTAATCTCCGGAAGATTATTCAAAAAAAATTTCCGGAAAGAGGTAAACGCTCTACCAAAAAGCAATTTCTATCTTCTAAAGAAAAGGAAGTTTGGATTTGTGAGTGTGGAAATACGATAGAATTAGATAAATATTGCGGAAGTTGTAAAAGGGATATTTATGGATTCACTGCTCTAGAAATGGCTCCTCCGAGAGCAATCGAGATTATAGATGAAAAAATTGATCTGATCAGCGAATTCATCCCTCGTTGATTTGAATAAGTGCTCTTGGGTTTCTTGTTGTTGTATCGTTCAATAAATGAAGACAAACTTCAATCTTGTGCGGAGTTTCAATTCAAGACTAGTTTTGCCAAAAAACTCCCAATTATTATCTTTAATGCTCAATGCAAAATCAATGGTTGAAATCATAACAAGCAATGAAAAAGGAAATGACAGACTTATCGCTTTTGTTGATGGCACTATTTACAAAGCTAATCCCAAGACAGATCAGGAACAGATATTTTAGCCAGCGGGTTGAAATCTGCTTCTTTTGATTCAACGAAATTATGGGAAATTAAAACCCGGAAGTGCAAGGAAATAAGATTACAAGATAGCAAACCTTACATAGAAATTTTTTGGGGAAAAAGTGGGGA
>VBAQ01000065.1:74406-90930 GCA_005883765.1 Bacteroidota bacterium | reverse complement strand
TACTTTTGAGCTAACGGTTTTGTTTGCTTCGGTTGGAATGTTTCTCACTTTTTGTTATTTGTGCCAGATGGCTCCCTTTGTCAAGAAGGATCATTTTAATCTTCGTTCTACGGACGATTTATTTGTTATGGTGCTGGAATGCACCGATAAAACAAATGAAGCTGAAGCTGTGACTTTTCTTGAAAGCCTTGGAGCAAAAGATGTAAAAATCGACAGGAGAGAGTCGAGATGGTGGCTGGGCAGATACGACAGGGAAACAAAAATGTTTGGAATGAAAGAAAGTGAGCCGGTAGCATAGGTAACTATTATTTAATAAATCATGATGAAGAAGTTTTTTGCAATAACATTTATTTTTTCCGTGGGTTTGATCATCACCGCTTGCAGCGATGTGCGGCGCAGCCCTGGTGATGTGTACATGCCTGACATGGCCTATAGTGTAGCGATTGAAACTTATTCAAAACCTGACTCTTCAAAATTCACGGATAAGCCTTCAGAAATTGGCGAGGGAAAAGCTTACTATACGGCGGACCCTGTGCCCGGCACTATTGCCCGCGGAGATGAAATGCCTTTTCCTTACGAAATGGATAAGCCAGGTGATTCAACAAATTACGTGGCTTCCAAACAGGTCCAGAACCCTGTGCCTGTCTTGACTGCCGTACAAATGAAAGAGGCGGAGAGATTGTTCCTCGTTAACTGTGGTATTTGCCACGGACCAAAATTAGATGGCAACGGTCCGTTGTATAAAGATGGTAGCGGGCCTTTTCCGTCCAAACCTGCAACCTTGGTCGGGGATCCAAAATATGCAGCGATGCCTGAGGGCCAAATGTTTTACTCCGTAACATACGGAAAGAACATGATGGGAAGTTATGCATCACAGATAACTACGAGGCAGCGTTGGATGATTATTCATTATATAAAATCACAACAGGCTGCTAAGGCTGCGGCAACTACCAAGCCCGCTGCGGATAGCACCGGAGCGAAGGCAAAAACTGATAGTACCGCTAAAGTAAAATAGAAGCTCATAGCTAACAGCTAAACGATATGACCACATTAAAAGAACAGTTTGTAATACCAAAAAGATACAATACCTGGTCAATGGCATTGATGGGGGTAGGTATTTTATGCCTGATTATCTTATTCATTACTCACGGGGCAAAATCTGATCAGCGTGAACAGGCGCGTTTTTGGGCAAGCCTTCTGCAAAACAGCGTTTACTTTTTGTTGATGACGAATGCAGTTATGTTTTTCATTTGTGCTACAACGTTGGCCTGGGGTGGATTCCAAATCAGTTTTCGCAGGGTGAGCGAAGCTATCTCAACGGCGGTTCCTGTTATCGGTGTGATATCTGTTATCATTATGCTCGTTCTTGTATTTGGGAATAATCACATTATTTATCAATGGGCGGATCCAAATCAGGTAAAAGCAAGCCACGTATTGCAGACCAAATCGCCTTTTTTGAATAAAGGATTTTTTACAGTGTGGACATTGGTGATAGTATCACTTTGGTGGTTGATCGGTGCGAAAGTGCGCAACCTTTCCCGTAGCATTGATGACAAATCTTTGACCGTAGAACAGGGAAAGAATTTTACATGGACGAATACTGTGTGGGCGGCTATTTATTTGGTGGTATTTGCTCTTTCAGTTATGTCGACCATTCCGTGGCTTTGGCTGATGAGCATTGATGCGCATTGGTATTCGACAATGTACAGTTGGTACACCTGGGTCTCCACATTTGTACCGGGCTGTGCTTTGATCGCCATTTTCATTATTTATCTTAAAAACCAGGGGTACCTGGAACTCACGAATGAAGAGCATTTACATGATCTTGGAAAATTTATGTTTGCATTTTCCATTTTTTGGACCTATTTATGGTTTTCCCAGTATATGTTGATTTGGTATAGTAACCAGCCCGAAGAAACTACTTATTTTATTGACCGCCTTGGCAGCAGGCAAAATCCAAGTCCGTATAAGGGAATTTTCTTTTTGAACCTGGTCATCAACTTCGTCGCACCGATATTGATATTAATGAAGAGAGGATCGAAACGTCATTACGCAACAATGACTTTCATGTGTGTGCTGCTCATTTTTGGCCATTGGCTGGATTTTTTCCAGATGGTATTTCCGGCCGTGATGAAAGATCCTGTTACCGGTCAAACCCATGTCCCTTTTATGTTGTTCGATTTCGGTATTGGACTCGGATTTGTGGGACTAATTATGTTTCTAACTGGAAGATCATTGAGTAAGTATCCGATGATAATAAGACATCATCCGTTTATCAAAGAAAGTATCATACATCACACGTAAACCGTCTGACCGCTTCAAGCGGTCTGACGCATTAAAAGATAGACCATAGAATATGCAAACTTTTTTCGTCATACTGATCCTCGCATTTGGATTTTTGATCACTTTTCAGATCGCAAAGACAAGTGAGTATGTTGCAGTTTTACGAGGCGAGGAGAAAGCAAGAAAGCAAACGAATCGCATCAATGCTTTTTTATTGTTGATTTTTTTAATCGCCGGATTGATCGGTGTCTATTATTGTAATGAAAGACTAAAAGGAAAAATTTTGGGCGAGGCTGCCTCTATACAGGGGGAGAAGATCGATACAATGCTTTATATCACTCTTGCTGTTACGGGCATTGTTTTTTTCATTACTCAAATACTCTTGTTTTGGTTTGCTTTTAAATACCAGGAATCAGATCAACGTAAGGCATATTATTTTCCCCACAATAACAAATTGGAAATTATTTGGACAGTTATTCCAGCGATTGCCCTAACGGCACTTGTCGGGTTTGGAATTTATTACTGGTTTAAGATAACGGGCGATGCGCCCCAGGACGCGATGCAAGTGGAAGTAACCGGGAGCCAGTTCAAATGGGAGTTCAGATACCCTGGCAAAGACGGAATATTTGGAAAAAAATATTATAAACAGATCGATCCGGAAAAAAATAACCCGCTTGGACAATTGTGGGATGATCCATACAACCGTGATGATATTGTCATCAACGAAATGCATATTGTGGTGAACAAGCCGGTGAAATTGATAATTGGCTCAAAAGATGTTATCCACGATGTTGGGTTGGCTCAATTTAGAATGAAAATGGACGCAGTTCCCGGCACACCGACAACCATGTGGTTCACGCCGAAATATACTACAAGACAGATGATAGAGAAATCAGGTGATCCGGATTTTGTTTACGAGTTATCGTGCGACCAATTGTGCGGCAAAGGGCATTATTCAATGCGCGGCGTAGTGATTGTGGAAACACAGGAAGAGTTTGACCGGTGGCTCATTTCAAAACAGCCACAATACATGGCAGCTCATCCGGCGCAGGCCCCTCAAAAAACACAGCCTGCGGACACAACAAAGAGGGTAGCCGCCAATATGAACAAATAATTTTTCAGAGACACTGTCTCTTAAATAAAATATTATGAGCAACGATTCAAACCTGCATGGCAAACCTGAAATTGTGACGGGTCATGAGGTGCATCATGATGAACACCATGTACATCATCACAAGGAAACATTTATTACCAAATATGTTTTCAGCCAGGACCATAAAACCATTGGCAAACAATTCTTAATTACAGGAATTGCGTGGGCAATCATCGGGGGTTTATTTTCTGTTCTGTTTCGTTTGCAATTAGGCTTTCCGGATCAAACTTTTCCAATACTCGAAACTTTTTTTGGCCGTTATGCAAAGGGAGGGCAGATCCAGCCGGAGTTTTATTATGCTTTAATCACTATGCATGGAACCGTGTTGGTATTTTTTGTATTAACAGCCGGCCTTAGCGGAACCTTTGCCAATCTTTTAATTCCCCTGCAGTGCGGTGCGAGAGATATGGCCTCGCCATTTCTGAATATGCTTTCTTATTGGTTTTTCTTCATGGCAAGTGTGGTGATGGTTTCTTCTTTGTTTGTCAGCACCGGGCCTGCAAGTGGTGGCTGGACAAGTTATCCTCCTTTGAGTGCTTTGGGGGATGCAAACCAGGGTTCAAAAATAGGAACGGATCTGTGGCTCATCGCAATGGCCTTATTTGTCGTGTCCTCGCTGCTCGGCGGCTTAAATTATATCTCTACGATTCTCAATATGCGCACAAAAGGCATGAGCATGACGCGACTGCCGCTCACCATATGGGCTTTATTTTTTACAGCCATACTCGGGGTATTATCATTTCCCGTGTTGCTCTCCGGATTTATTCTGCTGCTTTTTGATCGCAACCTTGGAACAAGCTTTTACCTCAGCGATATTTTTGTTTCGCAGACTGGGCAGGCATTACCTAATGAAGGAGGAAGCGCCATCCTGTACCAGCATTTGTTCTGGTTTCTTGGCCACCCTGAGGTATACATTATTATCTTACCCTCGATGGGAATTGTTTCAGAGGTGCTCGCCGTGAATTCACGAAAGCCAATTTTCGGATACATGGCCATGGTGGGCTCCCTCTTCGCAATCACTATTCTTGCATTCCTGGTGTGGGCGCATCATATGTTTGTCACAGGACTGAATCCTTTTCTTGGATCGATCTTCGTTTTACTCACATTACTGATCGCTGTGCCTTCGGCGATCAAGGTATTTAACTGGCTTACCACTTTATGGCGAGGAAATATTCGTTTTACTCCTGCTACATTATTTTCCATTGGCTTTGTGAGCTTGTTCATCTCCGGTGGTTTAACCGGCGTTTTTCTGGGTAACTCAACGATAGATATCCATTTGCACGATACAAAATTTATCGTGGCGCATTTTCATATTGTAATGGGGGTGGCTTCGTTCTTCGGAATGTTTGCAGGAGTATATCACTGGTTCCCTAAAATGTTTGGTCGGTATTTGAACAGCACACTTGGTTTTATTCATTTCTGGGTAACAATGGCCGGCGCTTATCTGATATTCTGGCCCATGCATTACGAAGGGCTGGCAGGTGTTCCGCGGCGCTACCTGGATCTAAGCGGCTGGCATAATTTCAATAAGTTCGGCGAGTTGAATAAGATGATCACCGTCGTTTCCATCATTGTATTTGCCGTGCAGCTGATGTTTATATTTAATTTTTTCTATTCAATATTCAAAGGAAGAAAAGTAAGACATCAAAATCCCTGGGGTGCAAATACGTTGGAATGGACGACACCAATTCGGCCGGGTCATGGCAACTGGACGGGAGAGATCCCCGAGGTGCATCGCTGGGCCTATGATTATGGTAAGGATGGAAGAGAATTCATTCCTCAAACAGAACCGATCGGTAAGGGTGAGGGCCATCATTAATGCCAGGTAGAAAAATTTATGAGAGATACTGTAGCTATTGAGACATACAAAGGCGAAAGGCTTTTACTAAATAAGCTGAAAGATTATTTTCAACTTATCAAGCCTTCGCTTAGCATCATGGTGGTATTCAGCAGCGTGGTGAGTTATTTACTCACCCCGCGAGTTGTAGCATATGATTGGAGAATGATCACCTTGCTTTTTGTAGCGGGATTATTGGTTACCGGCAGTGCAAACGCCATCAACCAGGTTGTAGAAAAAGATACTGATGCGGTGATGAGAAGAACAGCGAAGCGTCCCGTTGCTGCAGGCAGAATGAGTGCAGCAGAGGGATGGACCTTTGCCATCATTACAGGTGCGATCGGAATTTTCATGCTTGGAAATTATTTTAACTGGTTGGCCGCAGGCATTGCGCTATTGAGTTTATTCCTCTATGCATTTGTATACACGCCGCTGAAAAAAGTAAGTTCCATCTCGGTGATCGTGGGGGCAGTGCCAGGAGCATTGCCATGTTTGATCGGCTGGGCGGCGGGCAACGATAGTTTGTCAATTGGTGGCTGGACCTTATTCTTATTGCAATTCATGTGGCAGTTTCCTCATTTTTGGGCGATTGCCTGGATTGCGCACAACGATTATGCAAGAGCCGGATTTAAATTACTGCCCAGTGAATTGGGACCTACAAAATTTACGGCGATACAGACGATCATTTACTCGTTGTTGCTGATACCAGTGGGAGTGATCCCATATTTTATCGGGATGAGCGGAATGGTAAGTTTGGTAATTGTTACCGGGGCAAATATTTTCATGGTCTGGAGATGCATTCAATTGTATAGGAACATGGATGTATCCAGTGCGAGAAGAGTGATGTTCAGCAGCTATATTTATTTGCCTGTAGCGTTATTGGCATTGCTGGCGGATAAACTGTAGCCCCCCATCCCCTAAAGGGGAGCTTGGGAAAACTTAAAAAAATTTAGGGGCCAATCATAAATGTTGAGCAGAATAAAATTGGGAGAGTTTAAAAACACTCCGCCAATTGACGGAGATGGGAGTCAGCGACAACGCATTCATCCCCATAAGTTCACTTTGTGGGTCGCTATCGGCAGCATCATCATGATGTTTGCTGGTCTAACCAGCGCGTACATTGTGAAGAGCAACCAGGCTGGCTGGCAGAACGTGGCTATGCCGAAGATCTTTTGGTATTCGACAGGTACAATTTTGTTAAGCAGCCTCGTGATGCAAATGGCCCTGAGATCTTTCAAACAGCGTGAGATGAATCAGTATCGCTTGCAGATCGCCGGAACTTTTTTGCTGGGAGTAACCTTTGTAGTCCTGCAGTGGTTGGGATTTCAGCAGTTATGGAATAGCGGGGTACAATTCAAGGGATCATCAGGGGGAGGGCAATTTTTGTATGTAATTGCAGGTCTTCATGCCGTGCATGTTTTAGGTGGTGTGATTGCATTGATGGTGATGCTTATAAAAGCATTTTTGGGAAGAACGAAATTATATAGCAGCGTGCCTGTTGAACTGATGGCAACCTATTGGCACTTTGTAGATCTTTTGTGGATCTATCTGCTGGTGTTCTTTCTGTGGATATGATGAAAGCCACTTCCTCTAAAGTGGGAGGCCCCGGAACAGAGAGCCGTAAGAACAGGAATCGGACATTGAACAGAAATTTTTTCAGCTGAAATGGTTAATTACAAAAGATAAAAATATTCAAAAGCCCGGCCTCCCTCTTCGGGGAGAGGGTGAGGTTCTTAAAACTTCTAGTAAAACATGACAACGACGGCAGTTAGTCAGCATCAAACAAAATGGTGGAGCGGAGGTAAAAGTCCGTTCAATGTTGAATACGGCAAGTTAATGATGTGGTATTTTTTGATGAGTGACTCTTTCACGTTTGGTGCATTTTTAATTTCTTATGGAACCATTCGATTCAGTCAAAATTACTGGCCGAGTCCAAGTTATGTTTTCAATACATTTCCCGGCGCAGGAGAAGCAAATCTTCCTCTTGCATTTGTAAGTTTAATGACTTTTATCCTGATCATGAGTTCCGTGACCATGGTATTGGCTGTTCATGAAGGTCATCATGGAAATAAAAGTGGCGTAGTCAAGTGGATGGCCTGGACAATTGTTGGCGGCTTATGCTTTTTGAGTTGTCAGGCCTGGGAGTGGCATCACCTGATCACCGGTCATCATGCAGTACTAGTAGATCCTGCAACTAATAAAATTGAAGAGTGGGGACAATCGATGAGGCATAATCCATGGGGACCTGCAGTAGAAAATATGACCTATCATGGAGAAAAAGTGACGAGACCCGGACCTGTTGCCTTCGGCGGATATTTTTTTGGAATTACAGGGTTTCATGGCTTTCATGTTTTTTCGGGAGTAATTATAAATGTTATCATGCTGATCATGGCACAAACTGGTGTATTTGAAAGAAGAGGCCATTACCTGATGATCGAAAAGGCAGGATTATACTGGCATTTTGTAGACCTTGTTTGGGTATTTGTATTCCTTTGTTTTTATTTGATCTAAATTTCTTACAATAAAATGAATTACGAAGATGGAGCATGCAAACGTAGCAACGGAGATAACCATCCACCACGAACCTTCGGATAGTACAAAAAGAATATGGAAAGTGTTTTGGATCTTGCTGATCATTACAATGGTCGAATTAGGTCTCGGTCTGTCGTTGTACGCATTGAGCCTGCCCGAGGGTTTGAGAATGCATTTAATTAAGGGGACAATAATCATTTTGTCGTTAGCAAAAGCTTATTATATCGTTTCAGTGTTTATGCACCTGGGTGATGAGATTCGGAACATGATCATGACAATCGTAGTGCCATTGATGTTGTTTATCTGGTTTATCCTTGCTTTTATCTATGATGGAAATTCATATAAAAATCTTCGCAACAAATACGATCCATATTACAAGGAGAGAACAATAGAACAAAAGGAGAAGAAGGCCGAAACTCCTGCACAGCCTGGCGGCAAAGATTAAGAATTTTTATTGTGATTAATTTTTTATTCAACGATAAACCACTGTCCCCGCCTTTGGCGGGACGGCGGTTTCTAATCCAGACAGAGTGAATAAAAAAGCCTTATACGCTATCATCCTTGCCCTGATCGTGCCCCTCGCTATTTTTCTTTATGTCAACTCTCTTCCCAAGGCCGCGATCCCGAAACCTATTTTTTATGACAGCGTAAGTTCAGTTATTAAAAATGGGAAACTGAAAAATGACACGTTCTGGCACCATTTGCCGGATTTTAAACTGACGAATCAGCTGGGCGATCACGTTTCATGGAAAGACATTGTTGCCACCGGAAAAGATACAACCGGGAGAATTGTTGTGGCTGATTTTTTTTATACTCATTGTCCCACCATTTGCCCCGTGATGACAAGAAATATGAAGCGGCTTCAAAATTCAGTGAAAAAAGCCGTAGACGTGGATGGGAGAAAAACCGAACTTGTCCAATTTCTTTCTTTTAGCATTGATCCTGATAGGGACTCCGTACCCGCATTGAAAAAATGGGCTGACAGGTTTCAAATTGACCCATCAAACTGGTGGCTGTTGACGGGTGATAAGCAAACTATTTATGATCTCTCTTTAAGGCACATGAATCTTGCGGTGCAAGATCCGAAGATCGATTCAGCCTTCCCTCACACCGATATATTTGTGCTGATAGATAAAAATGGTGTGATTCGCGTGAGGAGAGACAAGGATGGGAATCCAATTTTATATCATGGCCTCGATTCAACTTCTATGGCTAATTTATCAGAGGATATTGTACTGCTTTCGCTGGAAAAAGATCGCAATAAAAAGAGTTTTTTAGCAGGACAGCTGACAACAATAGCGGTCGCTATGTTGATCACTTTGGTCATTGTGGGATTGTTTCTGTTTTTGTTCAGAAAAAAATTTAGTCAACAATAGCGTATGGTACTCGCAAGCTGGAAAAAGAACGACAGAAAAGCTTCCATCCTGATCATTGCATTTTCTGTTGGCGTTTTTGCAGTTGTCTCGGTGTTGGGCCGTGTAACAATTCCAGCAAGCCTCGGCTTCGATGTTCACCTATTCGCAAAAGCGAATGCTGTCATAAATTCTTTGGTGGTGCTATTGCTGTTGTGCGGATTAGTAGCGGTGAAAACGAAACACTACTTCTTGCACAAGCGTATCATGCTTACGGCCATGTTTCTCTCAATACTATTTTTGATGAGCTATATCTGTCATCATCTTTTTGCGGGCGAAGCGAGGTTTGGAGATACGAATCATGACGGCGTGTTGAGCGAATCTGAAAAGGCGAACGCAGGCTCGGCAAGAATTATTTATTATTTCATTTTGGGAACTCATATTCCTCTTGCAGGACTTGTCTTGCCTTTTATCTTATTCACTGCATACCGTGCTTTGATCGGCGAGTTTGACAAACACAAGAAGCTCGTAAGGATCACATGGCCTCTCTGGTTTTATGTTGCGGTCACGGGCGTGGTCG
The DNA here is from genome assembly GCA_005883765.1 of Bacteroidota bacterium. Classification (GTDB taxonomy): domain Bacteria; phylum Bacteroidota; class Bacteroidia; order Chitinophagales; family Chitinophagaceae; genus VBAU01. The sequence continues at coordinate 81,193 of VBAQ01000065.1, read as the reverse complement.
TCTATGTAATGATAAGCCCTTACTATCGATGATCGCTAAATTTCGTTTGATGATTCGATTTACAAAAAACTTATCTTCCTCTTACAAAACCAACTGCTATGAGGCATTTCTTCCAGTTAGCAATTCTTCTTTTTACATTTTCTGTCTCCCGATCCCAAACCAGCTCACTAAAAAAATCACCTAGCAATTCCCAACTAAGCAACGTTTTCGATAAGTATGTTCAGGGGGCAATGCCATTATGGAAAGTGCCGGGCCTGGCAGTTGCGGTCGTGAAAGATGGAAGAGTGATTTTCAAAAAAGGGTATGGGGTCACCGAGCTCGGCAAATCATCAGCTTTTGACACATCCACTCTTTCAATTTGTGCATCTACGACCAAGGCGATGACGGCAGTCTGTGTCGGCATGTTGGTGGATGAGGGAAAATTAAAATGGAGCGATAAGGTCTCGGACGTCCTGCCTGAGTTCAAAATCAATGACGCGTATACAGCATCTCAGATCACTATACGCGACATCCTTACTCATAATGCGGGTCTTGGAAATGCAGACTGGCTATGGATCGTACAAAATGACGATAATGATATCCTGCGACGCATGCAATACCTCACGCCAACTTATTCCATCCGTTCTTCTTTTATTTATCAGAATTTAATGTACGGAGTTGCAGGCAAGGTTATAGAAAAATTGAGCGGAAAAAAATGGGAGAATTTTATTACGGAGAGACTCTTTCAACCTTTGGGGATGAACCATACCTACGCTACTTATTCATTTTCCATTAAAGAGGTCAACCGCATTTCTCCACATTTTATGATCACTGACACGGTGAAGGTGATACCCTACATTGATTACCCCGGTGTTTCATCAGCAGGAGCCGTTTGGTCATGTGTTGATGACAAAGCAAGTGGATGATTTTTATGCTTGATAGCGCCCGGTGCAATGGCAGAGCATTGCTAAAGCCGGAAACATATTCTGAGCTGATGAAACCACAGGCGCTGGTTCCTGTCAATGAATTTTATCCTACCATGCAATTGACGAAACCTCATTGGACCACCTACGGTTTAGGATGGTTCCAACAGGATTACCGCGGCAAGATGATACAGTTTCATACGGGCAGCCTGGACGGAGCCGTGGCAATAATCGGTCTGATACCCGACGAGCATTTTGGGATTTATATATTCGAGAATCTTGATCACGCTGAGCTGCGACATGCACTTATGTTCAAAGCGTTTGACCTCTGGGCCTTCCATGACGATTCCAAAGACTGGAGTAAAAACTTCTTTGACCTATATACTAAGATAAAGGCCGACGCAAAAAATAAGGAAAAGGAAAAAGATGCAAAAAGAATTTTAAATACAAGGCCATCATTGGCGCTGGCGGAATATGCCGGCAAATATTCAAGTGATATTTTTGGCGAAGCCGAAGTGGTTTTAAAAGATAGCAACCTCTATATTAAATATCCAAATAACAATGAACTAAAGCTGGAACACTGGAATTTCGATTATTTCAAAGGGACCTATAATCATTTTTGGTGGGATAAAGCCGGGGTACAATTTTTTCTAAACGATGAAGGCAAGGTATCGCAGTTTGATATGGATGGAATAATTTATAAACGAGTGCCGGAAAAATAAATGGCGGGAAAAATCTGTGAAAGTGAATATTGCTTATTGCTTATTGCTTATTGCCTTTTGCCAATTGCCCTTGGCTAGAATCCTAGTTCCTTAACGGGGTCCCAAAAATGTTTTTCAAAATCAACTATGGTATTGTTCTTTACTTTGATTCCCTCTTTTTTCAACAGCGTCTCCATTTCAGTAGGTGTTTTGAAATGATGTCTGCCTACGAGCATTCCATTCCTGTTCACTACCCGGTGCGCGGGAATTTTAATGTTGGCCTTCCTGCTTCCATTCATGGCCCAACCCACCATACGGGCGGACATACGAGTGCCGAGACACCTGGCAATGGCACCGTACGATGTAACTCTCCCTTTTGGTATTTGACCGGCGATTTCGTAAACCAGCTCAAAAAAATTTTCATCTTTCCTTCCTGAAGGTTTAATTGATTTTAGTTTGGTGATAGATTTTTTCTTTGTTGCCATATAAATGAAATTATGATTTGTTCCGGTTATTTTTATTCAAAAGAAAAGTCCGTCTTGGCTCCGGAACATTCTCATATTGATAAGGACAATGCAAACATCCCATGCCGCAGCAATAGCCTTTTTCCTTATGATATTGTTCAGTCAAAACAATAAATCCATCCTCGTTGATGTAGTAGTGTACTCCCTCGATCAACTCATCATTCTTCATGTAATAACTGCTTTAATTCTTCGTCTTTATCCTTTCCGGGCAATTGCTCAGGCAAAGAAAAGCACAAATAGTGAATGCGTTCGCTGGCAGCAATGTCCAAAGACTCGTAGTGAGTTTTTATTTTCAGCTCTTCGCTGATATTTGGCTGGCTGAATACATCCTTATGATCCACATGTAAGGTACATCCATACTTGTCAATTACTTTTTTTGTGAAATGATACAGGTCAGGGCTGTCCGTTTTTAAATGTATATAACCGCCGGGCTTAAGGAATTGTTGATACAGCCTGAGAAATTTTGGGTGAGTTAAACGTTTCTTTGCTTTGGATTTTCTCAATTGCGGATCAGGGAATGTGATCCATATTTCATCAACTTCATCCTTTGCAAAATATTCATCAACCTGGTCAATTTGGGTTCTGAGAAAGGCAACGTTCGACAGACCATTTTCCAGCGCTTTTTTTGCTCCCACCCAAATGCGATTTCCTTTCAGATCAATGCCAATAAAATTTTTATGAGGGTAAAGGTTTCCCAAGCCAACTGCGTATTCACCCTTACCGCACGCTAATTCAACAACAATACAATTTTTGTTTTTAAAGAATTCGTTCCATTGACCCTTTATATTTTTCGGGAATTGAAGAACATTCTCAAATGTGTCCAGTTCTGCAAACCGTATTAATTTTTTGTGCGCCATAAGCCAAAGGGCAAAAGTAAATGAATCAACCGTTCACGAATTCAAAACAGTGTCCATATATTCTGTAGGGATTGTGGCATCTTCTTTGAAAAACAACATGTATAATATTATTCATCCAAAAGAAAAAAACTATGAAAAAATCAAAATCAAATATACCGGCCTTAATAGGAGTTTTCACCCTGCTCTTATTTATAGTGGCCTGTACTAACAATAATGAATCAACAAAAAGTTCTGCAAGCGATTCTGCAAATGTTTCCACTGCCAACGATACTTCAATGAACCATATGCAACCAGCAGACACAGCAGCGGCTAATGTTTCCACGGAGAAATCCGCAAATAAAGAAACTGCGAATAAAGGGACGGCAAACAAGGCAACCGCGACGCGGAAAAAAGGGAAAGCTTCAGTTGGCGCAATGAGTGAGATGAAGACAACAACTGAAAAGAAAACGGCGATGGTGCCTGATAAAAATGGTGTTTACGATGTAACAGAGGTAAGGCCTGCCTATCCTGGTGGACAAACTGCTCTTTCAGACTATATCGCAAACAACATTGAGTATCCCCAGATGGCTATTGACGATAATAAAGAAGGCACAGTGAGTGTTCAATTTGTGGTTGATGAAAATGGTAAGGTTCAAAATGCCAGGGTCATTGGAAGCAAATTAGGTGATGGACTTGACGAAGAAGCTGAACGGGCAATTTCCAGTATGCGGAAATGGACACCAGGTCAAGTAAAGGGTAAGGCCGTTAAGACAAGGCTTGCAGTTCCTATCACATTTAAGCTGGCAGAACAGTAACCCTAACTGTCATTGATGTAAGTAATATGCTCCTGTTTGGGGAGCATATTTTTTTTTAAATAAAAAAGCCCCCGGCATTTTCCGAAGGCTATTACAAGCAATGAGAAAACTAGCTGTAGGGGGAGGATTCGAACCTCCACGGGGCAGTTAGCAAAAGTGCAAAGTTTAGTGGTCAACCCTGGTCGGCCTTACCAATGGTAACGTCGGCTCTACACTTTGTTTGTGCTGTGGTCCCCACCCTCGAGACAAGAGGGCATGTCTGCCAAAGGTTTCATCACCCCACAGTATAATCTCCCGATAGTTATCGGGATGTAAAGAACTGATAGAACAAAAGTAAGCCAATAAGCCATTTCGTTCCAAATTATTCAATAAATATTTTGAAAGTATAGATATTATTCAAATATTTGCAAAAAAACTTGAATTATTTCAAAAACAGGATTGTAAAATGGCTGCTAAATTAAATCTTGACAAACTCGATCTTCAGATCATCCATCACATGATGGAAAATGCGGAGATCTCATATGCCGACCTGGGCAAGAAATTATTTGTTTCCGGCGGCACGATCCATGTGCGGATCAAAAAACTGCAGGAGGCCGGTGTCGTTAAAGGTACAAAACTGAGTGTAGATCTTAAGCAACTGGGCCACGATGTTATTGCTTTCATCGGCATTTACCTGGAAAAAAGTTCTCTGTATGACTCAGTAGAGAAGGAGCTCCAAAAAATTCCTGAGATTGTTCGTCTTAATTACACAACGGGCAACTACAGCATGTTTGCCGAAGTCGTCTGTAAGGACATTACCCAATTAAGATTCGTTCTTCATGATCAGCTGCAAAAAATAAAAGGCATTGAGCGAACTGAAACATTTATTTCCCTCGAAGAAAGTTTTAGCCGCAATGCAAAAGTGCTGAGTTGATTTTTATGTTGCCAACTGCATTACTACCAGCATCGCCTGTTGCGTCGCATGCCGAAGCTTGCGATCGGCATCCTGATATTTATCGTCAGGACTCTTCAGCGTTCAGTCCCAAAGGGATCTATTTGGATAATTCTATGCATCAATTTATGATTCGTGTCCGAAAGGACTCTCGAAAGGCGTCCCTTCACAGCCTCGGAGAGTTACCAGCCTGCCTGTCCGGTAGGCAGGTTGTGAGTGCCACCACTCACTATTTACCACGCCCCATTCACCATTTACTCCCGATAGCTATCGGGATCACCACTCACGCTTAATGAGCCATTCAAAATTTTATTCTTCATTAATACTCCTTATTCTTCTGAATGCTTTGATTAAACCCATTTGGATATTTGGCATTGACCGCCAGGTGCAAAACATAACAGGAATTGCTGAATACGGAACCTACTTCTCATTATTAAATCTTTCAATTGTTTTTGGCTTTTTGCTGGATTGGGGATTGACCAACTTCATCAACCGGGAATTAGCAGCAAAAAGATTCGATCTGCGACAACAATTGGGAAGTTTTTTGCTGATTAAGATTTTGCTTGCCTTTATTTATGCCGCAGTGACCTCAACCGTTGCTATCCTTTCCGGTGTAAGGCGTTGGGATATTTTGGCCGGAGTGATCATGATTCAGTTTTTGACTTTTCTGTTTGTTTTTTTTCGAAGTGTAATCACGGCCAATCAATGGTTCTCAACAGATGCATGGTTGTCCGTACTTGACAAGACGATAATGATTTTGGCCTGTGGCCTTCTCATTCTATCACCCTCTTTGCTCGGAGCGATAACTATTCACAAATTCTTGCTGGCACAAATAGTTTCAACCACCATTGCCGTCTTGAGCAGCGTAGCTATTTTATTATCTCGCGGGATTGTTTTTAAAAAGCCGAGTCTTAGATTTTTTAACCGGGCGATTTTATTTTCGGCCTTGCCCTTTGCCATCACAGTTTTTCTCATGTCAATTCATGTTCGTTTGGATGGCTTTTTATTGGAACGGATACACTCGAATGGTGCCCATGAAGCCGGTATTTACGCCGCAGCCTATCGTTTACTCGATGTTTCGAATATGCTTGGTTACCTGATAGCATCATTTTTCATGCCTTTCATCGCAAGGCTGTGGAGTGAAGGCAAACCTTTACAGCAGCCCATTTTACGGACCCGTCATTTGCAAGTGATGTTCGCTATGACTATCGTTGCAATAGTTGTTACGCTTGCTCCCTGGCTGCAAAAAGTTCTTTACCACCGGGAAGATGTTTATGGTGTAAAAATTCTGACGTGGTGCTTGCCTGCTTTGCTCGGCTACGCATTTGTGCAGGTCTATGGTACGGTGATGACGGCAACAGGCAACATTGTATCATTCTGTTACATGAATCTTCTCGTCGTCGGTATAAATGTGATCATGAATCTTTTTCTGATACCACGTTACGGGGCTTTTGGATGTTGTATCTCGGCTTTGTGCAGCCAACTCATTCTTGGCCTAATGACAATGATCTACGTACATAGAAAATTCGCAGCTCCCATCGGGTACCGGTCATTGTTGATATATTTAGTAACGGGCTTGCTTGTAGCCGTAGTGCTGGATGTTTTGTTTAAACTATCTGTAACTACATGGATTTTGGTGCCGGTAGCCGCATTGATAACATTCCTGTTTATGCGGCTGAGCAAGATGATCTCCTTAAATAACTGGAATGGTTCTCTAAAAAAGCAATAGTTTTCAATATAAAATCTACACGATGCCCGATATATTCGATCTTGTTTTTCGATGGTGGAAGCAAATAGTTTCCCTGGTGACTATTACCCTGGTAGCTACCACGATTATAGTTTTTCTGATCCCCAAAAAATACCTGGCAGTAGCAACAGCGTTGCCTGCGTCCAGCTATTCGACAGACAAGACCGGTGTATTCAGTCAAAACATGCAAAGTCTATATTCGGCGCTCGGCACGCCTGATGATCTCGACATGGTTTTGGGCACAGCTCATCTCGATACGGTTTATTGTGCGGTGGCTGACCAGTTCGACCTCATCAAATATTACCACATAAGGAACAGTGATTCGAATTCA
>VBAQ01000065.1:20961-74393 GCA_005883765.1 Bacteroidota bacterium | reverse complement strand
TTTGAAAAAAAGGACACGGGTTATAAAAAGTGATTATGGTGAACTACAAGTAAAAGTTTGGGATCACGATCGTGACCGCGCAGCAACTCTTGCGAATGCGATCATGGAAAAACTTCAGCAAATACACCAGAATGTGCAAACAAGGAATAATACCGTTTTACTCTCGAAGATCAATGATGAATATGTTCAAAAAAAACTTGACTACCAAAAATTATCAGATTCATCAGGACGTGCAAGAGATCAGTCAACCACCGATCTGTTAAGCGCTCAGAGATCGTCTTTGCTCCAACAGATGCTGGAATACGACAGACTATTAGATCAGTATAAACTAATGGTAAATGCAAAACCGCAGGCGTTAATCATTATTGAAAGAGCCACGCCGCCTCTCAAAGCCGATAAACCAAAAACAATCGCGGTGATAACAGGAGCAACGGTTTTAAGTTTATTTTTCGGCCTGTTAGCTGCCCTGGTTTTGGAAAGGCGAAAAGCGACGAAGTGATCATGAACGGGGCCTACGATAAAACCAACAATCATTTTTTATTCCTGTCAGGAATTTTTTTGGCATTTGTGACAACCGCTGTGATCTCTTCTTATTATTGGTTGATCGCTGCACCGTTCGTACTCTTACTTTTTTATTTTGGTTGGCAAAATTGGCAATTTATTTTTTTTGTACTTGTGTTTTCCCTGCCCTGGTCCGTTGAATACAATTTCAATTCTTCATTGGGAACCGATCTGCCCGCTGAGCCATTGATGTGGTGCGTAGCCGCCTTGTTTATTGCCCATTTCTTTTTTAAACCGTCTGTTATGTTACGGGCATGGCAGCATCCTTTGATCTTTTTATTGCTAATTTATTTTGGCTGGATCGTCATTACCGTACCATTCTCCAGTGATTGGCTTCTGTCACTGAAGTTCTTATTGGCAAAGGGTTGGTATATTATTGCTTTTGTATTCGTACCGCGGGCGATATTCAAAAATAAAAGAGCAATTCGGTTGGCCGCGCTTTTATTTCTTATTTCGATGTTACTGGTAACCGCGCTTTCCCTTTACAGGCACAGCCAATTTGGGTTCACGTTTGCTACGATCAATGATGCGATTAGCCCTTTTTTTCGAAATCATGTAAATTATTCCGCCATGCTGGTTTGTACGTTTCCATTGCTGATTGCAATTTACCAGTTGAATAGAAAATACAGATTCTTGATCATTGGCTTAAGTATTATTGTTTTGGCGGCAATATTTTTTTCGTACGCAAGAGGAGCGTGGCTTGCATTTTTTGTAGGCTTGATTTCGTACTGGCTCATTCAGAACAGAAAGTTGTTTCTCACTTATGTGGTCTTGATATTGGTGATCATTGCTTCGGTATTTTGGATCAAGAGCAATGACCGTTACCTCCAATATGCGAATGATTACAAAACAACCATTTTCCATAAGAATTTTGAAGAACATCTTATCGCTACGTACAAATTAAAAGATGTTTCGACAGCCGAAAGATTCAACAGGTGGATTGCCGGAGTCAAAATGCTAAAAGATAACTGGTTGACCGGCTACGGTCCAAACACTTTTTATTATAACTACAAGCCATATGCTATTCCTGCATTTAAAACCTGGGTCAGTGATAATAAAGATCATTCTACCGTGCACAATTATTTTTTGCTTACAATTATCGAACAGGGTGCCCCGGGACTTTTATTTTTCCTGGTGCTTCTGGGTGCATGTTTTTATTATTCGGAAATGGTTTATCAGCGGGTGCAAGACAAATTTTACAAAGTCGTTGGGCTGGCTTGCGGCGTTTTGCTGGCGATGATCACCGTTGTAAACTTTCTGAGCGACCTGGTTGAAACTGATAAGGTGGGAAGTTTGTTTTTTCTTTGCATTGCCATGCTGGTTGCTGTCGATATCAGTACAAGAAATGAGAATAATGTTGCCACACAATAGCTGCAGGTAATTTTTTTCTATTCCGCGTTTCCCGTTGCCCTAAATCCTTCCTCTCACATTCAAAGCATCCCGCAACCCATTGCCGAATAAGTTGAAGGCAAGCACCAACAACATGATGGCAAAGCCTGGTGCAAGTGCCAGCATGGGATTTTGTGTGATGATGAAATTGTAATTTTCTTTGATCATCAGGCCCCAGCTCGGCTGAGGAGGCTGGACCCCGACACCTAAAAAACTTAAGCCAGCCTCAATAACGATGGCCGATGCGAAATTAGATGCGGCGATCACCATTACTGGCCCGATGATATTTGGAAGGATATGATAGATTATGGTGCGGGCATGTGAAAACCCAAGTGCTCGTGTTGCTTCTACATACTCCAACTCTCTTGCATTCATTACCTGTCCACGAACTAATCGTGCCACACTCACCCACATCGTTAACCCTACGGCCACAAAGACCTGCCAAAATCCTTTGCCGAGAATAAGTGTGATTGCAAACACAAGCAATAAAGTTGGAATGCTCCAAATTACGTTCATGAACCACATAATGAGGTCATCGGTTCTCCCTCGAAAGTAACCGGCCAGTGAGCCCAGTAACAAACCAATGGTAAGTGAAATAATTACCGTGATCATTCCTACACCCAAGCTTACTCTTACTCCCACGATCAGACGACTCAGAATATCCCTGCCATAGGTATCGGTACCAAGCAAAAATTTTTTTGTAACAATAGGATTTTTGGAATCCACCTGTGAAGTGTGAAAAGCTTGTCGTTCACTCACGTCTTCGTCAATATATTTCTGAATGATGATGCTGTCATTTTTTAGTTGATAGGCAAGAATAGGAACATAATAATACTTATCCTCCTTGCCGGATATCAGCCAGGCAAAGAACCCTGGGTTTGAAACATTTTTTTCCTTTTTTAGTTTCAGAAACGTTTGCTGATGACCCGGCTTTTGTCTGCCTATTTCAAGAATGATCCGGTTTGCAAAAGGAGAAGAATCAGGAGAAATGAAATAAGCAAAAATGGCGACTAATACCGAAAGACTAATTACGATCAAACCAAACATCGCTCCTTTGTTTTTTCTCAGCCTGCGCCACGCAGCCCTTTGAAAAGAGTAAGAGGTCGATGTCATTCAGGGAAGTTATATAACAATGGGCAATGAGCAATAAGCAATGGGCAATGGGCAATGGGCAATAAGCAAAGGGCAATAGGCAATGGGCAATAAGCAACGGGCAATGGGCAATGAGCAATGGCAATAAGTAATGGGCAATAAGAAAAAGCCACAGGGCGAAAGGCGAAGGGCAATCGACGATAAAAATAATTGCCTGTTGCCAATTGCCTGTTGCCCTTTTCTATTTCACTCGTCTTCCCTTCCATTCATATTTGCCAAATTGCCCCAACCACCCGGCAATGATGGTATAGCCAATATGCAGAGGCTGAAAAAAGAAAAAGTATTTCAATAAAGATTGCTTCTTAAAAAATTTTGCCACGGAATAAACAAACGGAAATTCAATAATCGTTTTTGCAATCAACAATAAGACGAAGTATAGCCACAACCTATGCAACCACAACCCGGCAACCAGCAACACCAGGAAAGAGAAATTGAAAAGATAAACAAGCAGCAACACCCAAAAGATTCGCATATCATCGTAAAATCTTGTCTTGCTGGCCCAGCGGATTCGCTGGTTAAAAAATTCTTTCCACGTCTTCATTGGCTGAGTGGTAACAATCGCTTGCTTTGATTTAAGATAGTGCACCCGGACTGGAAATCTTTTCCAGATCTTATGCATTAATAGCATGTCATCGCCTGAAGCAATCGTGTCGATGTTTTCAAAACCGTTGACTTCAAAAAACGCTGTCTTTTGATAGGCAAGATTGGCTCCGTTGCACATCGAATGTATTTTACGATGGACTGAGGCCCCGGTAATCCCTTGCAGCACTAAAAAATCCAGGGCCTGAAAAAGTTCAAGGATGGAAGAGTTATTTTGAAAAACCACAGGCGCAGCAATGAACGCAGAATTCTTCTGATGCTGAAATGATACCAATGCCTCGAGCCAGCCAGGAGGAGGCATGCAGTCTGCATCCGTGGTAATAATCAAATTACCTGTGGCCGCAGTAATTGCTTCTTCAATGGCTTTCTTTTTATAGGAATTTAGCGAATCATCCTTTAGTTCAAGTAAAGTGACCGTAGGAAATTCTCTTACTATTTTAACCGTATTGTCAGTCGAATGATCATCTATCACGATCACCTCGACCAGGCGTTCGGAATATGTTTGTTGTTGCAAAGCGTTCAGAAGGCTGCCGATGTTCTGGTCTTCATTTCTCGCAGGAATGACAATCGAAATGTTAGTGGCCGACGTTCCTGGTTTTGGAAAGAATTCGGGAGCTGATGTCCAACCCAACCAATAGTAAAAAATAAGAATGCTGTAGCCAAGAAAAAGAAGTATGATTACAATCAGGATCATTGTGCGTGGGAACAAAACTAGCTATTGTAACTGATCGCAAGGCCTTCAAGACCTCACAGGATCTTCAAATTCTCAATTCACATTTTTTGTTCAATTTATTTGAATAGCTGAAGATAATATTTATCTTTGAATAGTTGTATAAACAACTATATGTCAAACAACCAATTTAAGAGGGGGGAGTTATACAGCTTTATCACAGGCAAAGCTTCGACTGCTATTGCCCGAAGGCTTCAAAAAAAAATCAATGCTCGTGGAATAAATCTGACGATTGAACAGTGGAGCGTGTTATATCATTTGTGGAAGAAAGAAGGATTAAGTCAGCAGGAACTCTGTAATGCTACCTTTCGCGATAAACCAAGTATCACAAGGCTTGTCGACAATCTTGAAAGATTGAACCTGGTGAAGCGTGTGGCTTCGGATAATGACAGGAGAATTAATCTTATTTATCTCACGAAGCAGGGACAAAAATTGGAAGAACAAACGATGATGATGGCTGAAGAGACCTTGAACGAAGCATTGAAAGGTGTGCCAGTTGAGCAAATCGACGTATGTAAACAGGTGTTGCAGGTTGTTTATGATAATCTGAAATCGTGACCCGATAGCTATCGGGTGGTGAATGGTGATCCCGATCGCTTTCGGGAGTGAGTCTACATGGCAAGGGCTCATCAATGTTGGAAAGAATTATCCAAATGGATCCCTTTGGGACCGGACGTACAAGAGTGCCCGGAAGGGGTTCCTTCGGAGCGACGCCCGTCCGAACGGATTCATCCGGGCGGGCAACAGACGATCATAGAAGTAATAAAGCAGGTTACACAATATTTAAACTTAAACCTTAAACTTTTAAAATATCGTTATGAGCACCGACGTAAAAAGCAAAACTGTCCCGATAGCTATCGGGATGAAAGGTGGTGAATGGCTGATAAAAGATTCTTCATCGTCCGAGACATTTATCCCGGAAAATTTTTCTGAGGAGCAATTGATGATCCGCGACATGTGCAATCAATTCCTGGATTCGGAGGTGATCCCTATTTTGGACCGCATTGATGCTTTGGAGCCGGGGTTGATGAGATCTTTACTGCAAAAGGCCGGCGAGCAAGGATTGCTCGCAGTTGCTTTTCCGGAAGAATACGGTGGGCTCGGAAAAGATTTTGTTACGTCAACTATCGTAAATGAATACCTTGGTGCCGGACACTCATTTTCTGTAGCTATTGCAGCACATACAGGCATTGGCACCCTGCCCATTTTATATTTTGGTACCCCCGAACAAAAGCGGAAATACATTCCTAAACTCATCAACGGTGAATGGGTCGGTTCGTACGGTTTGACGGAGCCCAATAGCGGAAGCGATGCTCTGGGGGCAAAGACAAGCGCGAAGCTTAGCGCTGACGGTAAATATTACTTACTTAATGGGCAAAAATGCTGGATCACTAACGGGGGCTTTGCTGATGTGTACACCGTTTTTGCAAAAGTGGATGGAGATAAATTCACAGGATTTATAGTTGAAAGAGGAACAGAGGGTTTTACGCAGGGACCCGAGGAACACAAAATGGGAATCAAAGGATCGTCTACTGTTCAATTATATTTCCAGGATTGCAAGGTGCCGGTCGAAAATGTGTTGGGCGAAATTGGAAAAGGTCACAAGATAGCCTTTAATATTCTCAACATTGGTCGCTTGAAGCTATGTGCAGCAGCTGTGGGCGGCTCGAGGAGAGCGGTCACTACTTCTGTTCGGTATGCCGTAACACGCGAACAATTCAAACAACCGATTTCGAATTTCGGTGCTATCAAGCATAAGCTGGCCGAGATGGCAATAAACGTTTTTGTTTCCGAGAGTGCATTATATCGTACTGCCAATTGGATCGACGAAAAAGAAAAAGAGTTGCTGGAGGCAGGTAGTCCTTTTAATGAGGCATTGCTTGGCGCAGCAGAAGAGTACGCGATTGAATGTGCCGCATTAAAAGTTTATGGAAGCGAGGTCCTGGATTTTGTCGTTGATGAAGGCGTGCAGATCCACGGTGGTAATGGCTTCAGCGCCGAGTATGAGATTTCCAGGGCTTACCGTGACAGTCGCATTAACCGGATTTATGAGGGAACAAATGAGATCAATCGCTTGCTGATCCTGGACATGACTCTAAAAAGAGCAATGCAGGGAAGGCTGAACCTGATGGGGCCGGCGACTGAAGTACAAAAAGAATTAATGAGTATCCCGGATTTTAGCGCTGATGGGGAAACGCCTTTTCAAAAAGAAAAAAAGCTGGTTGCTAATCTTAAAAAAGCGATACTCATGACATCGGGCGCCGCAGTACAAAAATTAATGATGAAAATTCAAACGGAGCAGGAAGTGTTGATGAATATTGCAGATATGGCCATAGAAACGTTCAATGCGGAAAGCGTTTTACTACGAGTAATGAAGATTGCAGATAAAGAAGGTGAGGATAACAGCCAGCACTATTTCGATATCATGCGGACCTATTTATATGATGCGGCAGACCGCGTAAATAAATATGGAAAGGACGCGATCAATTCATTCGCTGATGGCGATGAACAAAGGATGATGTTAATGGGACTGAAACGTTTTACAAAGGCCGAACCCTTTAACACAAAAGAAGCCAGGAGAAGACTTGCTGATAAAATGATCGCAGAAAATAAATACTGCTTTTAAAAGCCATTTGTTTTGAGGAAGCGGCTGTCTTGATTCAGGTCAGCCGCTTTTGTTTTTCCGTAGATGATGGCTAATTCCTTACGCGTGTTTTTTAATTCTCCCAATTTTTTTATTCTTTTATTTTCAATCACAATGCCAATGGACATTAGAATGACTGACAAAATGGTGACGAGATAATAAACAAGTTCGGCGTCGTCCCTGTACTGCCCGGTTTTAACGAGGTAATAAAAGATATAGACAACAGTAAAAATTGTATAAGACAACAGCACCGAAGAAGCCATTATCGCCTTACCTAAGCTTTTTTGATTTGTAACAGCCAGCTTAACATTTCGCATAAAAAATAAAAAGCTGAGTGCTATGATAATCGCGATATCGGGTCCTAAGATTATCTTGACAGCCTTTACAGTAAATCCATAAATAAGCATAATGATCACCTCAAAAACAAGAAAAATAAATATCGCCCTGGTGATCCTTTTTTTCATCAATACCGAGGTGCCGAAAAAAATAAGGAACAGCAGCATTAAGGGAGCGTCCAATAAATTGACGATGATTCCTAAAGGACGGGCAATGGTAGCCGGTGCGTTTAGCACGTTTTGTGAGATAAGATTGTAAACACCCGAAACAAAGTAATATAAAGAAAGCGCCAAAAAACTTCTATTGGTAAATAATTTGAATCCGATGATAAGAATTACGGGTGCAAACAGAATTATCGATGACAATACTCCCAATGTAGAGTTTAAGCTCATTCTCTAAAGGTTTTACTAGGATAAGGAATAACCACTAGGATATTCATAGCCAATAACGCCGGTAAAAATTGGCGTAGTGTTCACGCAAACGTTTTTCTAGATAAATTCAGTAAAAGCTCAATCCGCCTCGGTAAATCTACGGTCGGGTGGTGCAAGTGTTTTTATGTTATCTTTCTATTGTGAAGATTTTGCTGTTTTTTTTCATGACGCTTTGCCTCAATGCGGCGGCTCAAAAAGTTTTAGTGGGTACCACCACTGGTCCATTACCATTTCTGGAATATGGATTGGGAGATGACCGGCTCGGTGGAGCAAAGATGACATTCCTGGACAGCAATATCGTTGTGAAGGTTGTGGATAGCGTGAAAGATGATTACAAGGTGCATTTGTCAACCTACCACTATGGATGGTTGGCCAAAATAAATTTTCGAAAAGATAGTTCCGTTCATGTTCAGCCTTACTACCTAAGTAACAGATGGAAAGTATATGGAGATGATAAATACGATTATGTTACAGTATTATTGGATCAGCGTCTCCCGTACAGAAGTATGCAGGAGATAGATCCGTCGCGGATCATTGTTGATATTTTTGGTGTTACCAGCAATACCAATTGGATCACCCAGCTTTCGACTGCAAAAGAAATCAGGAACACTTTTTACGAGCAGATAGAGGACGACGTTCTTCGCGTCATTATCGAATTAAAACATCCACAACACTGGGGTCATTTTATTTATTATGATGACAAAAAATTAGTGATCCGCGTAAAGAGACAGCCGGTGAAACTTACTATACAAAATTTATTCGTTGCTATAGATGCCGGGCATGGAGGAAGTAACACCGGGGCAACAGGTGTCACATCAAATGTTCTTGAAAAGGAATACACTTTAAAAATTGCAAAGGAGGTTGAGAAATATTTTAAAGCAAACAAAGTGCAAACTTTCATGACAAGGACCAATGATACTGATCTTACCATGATTGATCGAACCTTAATGTTGAGGCAACAGGATCCGAATATTTTAATAAGTATTCACTTAAATTCCGGAGAGAGTGATACCATGAGAGGAGTGAGCACTTATTACCGTTACATTGGGTTTAGACCATTGTCGCAAGCCATTCTAAAACGAATGCAGGAACTTAAATTAAAAGAATGGGGAAATGTAGGTGCATTTAATTTTGCTTTGAATGGACCGACTGAGTATCCAAACTGTTTGGTTGAAGTCGGCTTTTTAAGTAATAAGGAGGATGAGAAAAAAATCCTGAATCCAAAATTTCACAAACAGGTCGCTCAAAAAATTTATTTAGGGATTGGTGATTGGTTGAAAAGCTTGAAGTGATTATCTTTTTACTCTTTCGGCCGCCGCCTCATCTAAAAACCATAATAATTCTCCGTTCACAGGCTTTATAACTTGTGCAGGATACAGATCAGGCGTGTAATCGTTCAAAAGAATATGCGACACGGCATCAGCCTTGTCTTGTCCGCTAACTAAAAATGCGATGTGTCTTGAAAGATTTACGACAGGGGCCGTTAAGGTTATGCGCCGCATGTTTACTTCTTTTACAAAAACTGCTTTCACCCATCTGTTTTTTTCATGAACAACTTCTTCACCCGGAAATAGCGAAAGAGTGTGGGCATTGTCGCCAAGGCCGAGGAGGACGAGACCGAAAGTCGTTTCCGAAAGGACTCCTTCGGAGAGTGGTGTCTGTAAGGACTCCTTTGGAGAGTGGAGAGAGTCGGGAGTCAGGAGTCGGGAGCCAGGAGTCGTTTCTTTGCTTGTAGCTCCCGGGAAGTACGTCATCAAAATCTTTTCATATTCATTTGCCGAAGCTTCCGGATCGATGTCCGTGCGCATGGTATGAATTTGTGACCTGGGAACGGGCACGTGATCAAGCAATGTATCAAAAGCCATTTTTGCATTGTTGCGATCATCTGAAAAAGGAACATAACGCTCGTCGCCCCAGAATACATGAAGCTTTTGCCAGTCAATTTTGTTTTTGAATTCATCTGATGCAAGTAGTTGGTAAAGTTTTTTTGGAGTGTTGCCACCAGATAAGACAATCGTGAACCGCTCTTGGGTTTGCAATACTTCACGCATGCTTTCAATTATCCATTCAGCGACTCGCCAATTCAATTCCTCGATATTTTTTGAAATACTCAATTGCATGCTGAGAAGAATTACAGAACGATAACGGGATTGCGACTGTGCCTTCGCGAAGCTTCGGCGAAGCAAGGCGCAACAGAACTTCAATCGGAGTTACCGAAGCTGGTATCATAAAAAATCTTACCCATTTTTAGTTGGCAACGTTACCCAATGATGTCCGTCTCTTGCCACGAGCGCTTCGGCATCTTCAGGTCCCCAGCTACCGGGAGCATAGTTTGGAAAATCAACGGGCTTGCGATGTCCCCACGCATCCATGATCGGTGTAATCACCCGCCACGCGGACTCGACCTGGTCGGCGCGCATGAACAATGTGGGATTGCCTTCCATCACATCTTCCAGCAGAGTTTCATAGGCCTCTGGTTCATCCTCATGATATGCTTCGGCATAGCTGAATATCATGTCTACCGGACTCAGGATCATGCTTGGTCCCGGTCGTTTTGACTGGAAGCGAATACGAATATCCATATCGGGCTGAATGCTGATGGTAAGCCGGTTTGCACGCCAGGTGTCAGATGCCTCTTCAGGAAATGCATAATCGGGTGCAGGTTTGAATTGAATAGTGATGAGTGTTGTTTTTTCGTGCAGGTATTTTCCTGTGCGAATATAAAAGGGTACATTTTGCCAGCGCCAGTTGTCAATAAAGAACTTCACTGCAGCGAAAGTTTCTGCAGGCGAATTTTTATCTACATTTTTTTCCTGGCGATAGCCTTGTACTTTTTCTCCCTTCATCCAACCCCCAGCGTATTGGCCACGTACGGCGTGCGAATGCACATCTTCGGGATTAAATTTCCGGATCGCATTCAGCACATCCACTTTTTTATTTCTTATTTCATTCGCATCAAAAGAAACAGGAGCTTCCATGGCAATCATACACAACAATTGCAGAATGTGATTCTGCACCATGTCTCTCAATGCGCCTGCCTGTTCATAGTACCCGCCACGATCCTCCACGCCAACTGTTTCCGCTGCTGTGATCTGGGCATGATCAATATAATTGCTGTTCCAAATCGGTTCAAACAAAGCATTGGCGAAGCGTAATGCTAAAATATTCTGCACTGTTTCTTTACCCAGGTAATGATCGATACGATAGATCTGGTCTTCGTCAAACATACTGCCCAACAATTGATTCAGCTCCTGCGCGCTTTCCAAATCATGACCAAATGGTTTTTCAAATACCATTCTTGTGCATTTCGGATCGGCGCAAAGTTTTTGATCGTATAATTTTTTGGCTATATCCGGCGCCAGTTGAGGCGCCACGGCCATGTAATAAATTATAATTGGATGCTCCTTCCACCCTTTGCTCTTTTCTTCAATCCATTTTCCAATTTCCTGGAAGGCAGCATCATCTTTTATATCCACTGCCACGTAACATATCTTTTCAGAAAATTTTTTCCATTCTTCATCATGATCTTTGCGTCGTGAAAATTGTTTGACACCTTCCAATAAATGCTCCCGGTACTTTTCCTCACCGCCATAATCTGTGCGCCCGATGCCTGCTACTGCAAAATCATCGGGTAAGTAATCATCAATGAAAAGATTAAATAACGCTGGCATCAGCTTGCGGCTGGCGAGATCACCGCTCCCGCCGAAAATGATCATGATCACAGGAGGAAGTTTCTTTTGAGCTTTCATTGCCTTCTATATTTTATTTTATATGCCGCGCATTTGGTGAACATAAATCCCACAGTATTCATTTCTCTTTACCGGACTTTTTCTGAGATTTTTCGGGTGGAGTAATTGCCTGAGGCGGTGGCTGCACAGACAGTTTTATCGCATCTTTCAAAGTATCTTTCAGTCCTTTTTTTTTCCTTGCTTTTGCCATAGTTCTGAATTTTGAAAATGATCTCGTAATTCACTAGGGTTTTTGCTCGGGTTCTTCTTCGTTTGCATGCTCGGGCAAAGGCTGCCATTCGTTATGAAACATTCCTTCTTTATCAATACGCTGATACATATGCGCACCAAAAAAATCACGCTGGGCCTGGATCAGGTTAGTGGGCAATTGTTTACTGCAGTAAGCATCGAAATAAGCCAATGCAGAAGTGAACCCGGCCATGGGAATTCTAAGTGCGGTTGCCTGTTTTATAACCATTCTTAGTTTTTTCTCCTTGCTCTTCAATAGTCTTGCAATCTTTTTATTCAAAAGCATATTTGAAAGCTCCGGGTCTTTCTTATACACAGAATAAAAATTATCCAGCAACGCGGAACGGATGATGCAGCCCCCTCTCCAGATCCTCACAACATCAGGCAAAGGAATGTTCATGTCCAGGTCCCCGGATCCCTTGTGCAATAATGCGAACCCTTGCGCATAACAGATGATCGTAGCAAAGTAGAGGGCATCGTGTAATTGAGAGACGAATTTTTCTTTGTCCCTGATCATTTGCGATGAGTTCCTGCCGTACAACTCCGCCGCGGTCATTCGCTCATCCTTATAAACCGAGATGTCCCTCATGGCAACTGCCATATCGATTGTCGGAATAGGCGTGGCAAGGTCCATGGCATTTTGCGAGGTCCATTTGCCAGTGCCCTTTGAACCAGCCTTATCCAGAATGATATCAACCATTCCCTTTCCCGTCTCTGCGTCTTTGTGTGTGAAAATGTCAGCGGTGATCTCCAACAAAAAAGATTGCATATCCCCTTCGTTCCAGTTTTTAAAAGTGTCGTGCAATTCTTCGTTCGTTAATCCAACACCTCGTTTTAAAATATCATATACTTCGCTGATCAGTTGCATAATCCCATATTCAATTCCATTGTGCACCATTTTTACATAATGCCCCGCGGCCCACTTACCCATATAAGCAACACACGGCTCGCCATTTACTTTTGCGGATACTGCTTCCAAAATGGGTTTTACCTGGTTCCATCCTGGCTGATCTCCCCCGGGCATAATGCTGGGACCTATCCTGGCTCCCATCTCACCCCCTGAAATTCCAATTCCCATGAAGTGAATCCCTTTTTCCTGGAGGAATTGGATCCTTTTCAGGGTATCAGTAAAATGAGAGTTGCCGCCATCGATAACTATATCATCCTTTTCCAGAAGAGGAAGCAAGTTGTTGATCACGTCATCAACAGGCTTACCCGCCGGCACGAGCATCATCATCTTCCTTGGTTTTTTTAATTGTTGTACCATCGACGATAATTCAAAAACTCCTTTTACAACTGTATCAGGGTTTGCTGATGCTTCAAACTCTTCGGCCTTTGAACGATTGATGTCAAAACCAATAACGGCGAAGTGATTGTCGGCCATATTCAACAGAAGATTGCAGCCCATGGTGCCCAGGCCGATCATGCCAAAATCATATAAACTGGAATTCATGAAAAGAGAATTGACACTGTAATTTATTGCAAAAGAATTTTAGTAAGCCGCAATTGTTACGCTATTTGTTGAAAAACTTCTACCGCGCCTGGAGTCAGCACGGGCTAATTCTTTAAAATTCAGACCCGTATTAGATGGCATGGTTTTTTTTCTCCTCTATACAAACAAATTTTATGAAGGGAAATTTAACTTTAGCTAGCCGCTATTTTCATAAGCTCATTTTAATTTTTTCCAGTGGCTTGATCGCAATGATAAGTTTTGCACAGGACAAAAAAGAAATTGATGTGAACGTCACCAGCAATAAAACTACCTTTTGGGGACAACCTTGGGTTTGGGTAGTGGGGGCGGCCGTTTTCATACTTTTATTAGTAGCGATCTTAAAAAGTGGACGTAAAAGCTGATGCCTGGTATCTAATACTGGTATCTAATAATGGACAAGCTTCGGTTCCAAACGAAGCTTTTTTATTGAATTATTGTTTGGGCTTTTCCTCCTGTTCTTCTTCCATTTCAGGATGCGGCTGCCCGTGATGACAGGTCACACAATGTATTTCCAGGACTGCATTTTCTTCACCGTACTTCGTTTTTGCCTTAAAGAAATCTTTATTGATCTTGTTGCTCATCTTTATCATTTTACGGGCTACGCTTTTTTCTGGCTTTTGATCGCTTGCCATGTCCCAATTTGTAGAATCAATTTGTAAGTGACAAAAATTGCACTCAACACCAAGCGCTTTTGAAAATTCATCCATTACTTTATCTATCGTTTGTTCCGATATATCCTTAGGAAGTACTTTCAGGTTCTTAAATTTTTCCTCCGGTGGCCTGCTGGCTGCTATGCCCACAATTACAAATACGACCAATCCGGTTACGACGAGAATTTTTTTGTTGTATTTCATCTTGTAATTTTTAAATGTAATTTAATTCTTAAAAAGATTTTTTGTCGATCCATCTTTCAAAAAATTCGTAGGTCCTCAGCATTTGGTCAATACGCTGGCGGTTGTTGCCGCTTCTCGTTATTTCATGTGTAGCTCCCGGGTGTCGTACATATTCAACAGGCCGCCCCAATACTTTTAAACTGCGATACATCATTTCACCCTGCGTGGTTCCGGTGCGACGATCATTTTCTCCATGAAAAATTATGTATGGAGTAGTAATATTTTGAACGTAGCTAATTGGTGATTCTCTTTGCAGAATTGCTTTCGTTGTCGGTTCCCATGGATAGCCGCCAAAATAATTCGGTACAAGCCTCCAGGCATTGCCTTCTCCAAAAAAAGTAGCGAGATCGTACACCCCGCGCTGGGAACAGGCGGCCTTAAATCGATGATCATGGGCAATGATCCACGCGACGAGGTAGCCGGCGTACGAACCGCCAGTGACTATTAGTTTGGAGGTGTCGGCCCAACCCTCGGCAACCGTTTTATCCAACGCGGTAAGCACATCGCTCGTTGGCCCCGAGCCCCAATCATTGATATTCGCCCTTAAAAAATCTAATCCGTAGCCACCGCTGCCGCGAGGATTACAATACACAACCCCATAACCTTTACTGCAAAAAAACTGGTATTCATGCCACATAGTTGTTTCTCCAGGCCCCCACATAGCAGATGGTCCGCCGTGAATCTCTAATAACAACGGATACTTTTTTCCAGGTTCGTAATTGATGGGTTTCATGATCCAATATTCAACGGTCATGCCCTGGTTATTCGCGAAACTCTTCTTTTCAGGAAACGAAAGTTTTTTTGTCTGCACCCAACTGAAATTAAAGTCACTGATCCTTTTTGCATTTTTACCGTCGGCATCGGACGTGTAAATGTCGAATGGATCGGTCACTTCGGTCTTCGCAAAAACAAGTTTGCTTCTCACAAGATCAAAATTTACAATGCCGCTGTTGTAATCAGAAAGTTGTTCCACTTTTTTTGTTGACATGTCAACCCGGTAGATCGGTTGTCCGCCATTACTCTGGGCAGAGAAGTAAAGATATTTGTCGTCATCGCTCCACGTAAAGTTTCCTTTGCTTCTGTCAAAAGGAATATCTATTTTCTCGCTAACAGAGCCGTTCACTGGCATAATGGCTAACGTAGGTAAAGTAACAAATGAGGTATTGCCATATTGGAATGCCAGCCATTTTCCCGAATGGGAAACCTGGGGCGAGTTATAATTTTTACCTTCTTCACCCAGGATTTTTTTTAAGTTCCTGCCATCCGTATCAACAATAAATATCTCACTCTCCAACGAGCGATCAGTATGTTGGGTGGAATCAATGTCGCCTGACAAGATCACCTGTTTACCGCCTGGAGCGAAATCGGCAAAATTGAAACGATAAAAACCTTTTGTTAATTCGAGCGGTTTTCCGGTTCCATCAGAGTTGAAAACAAAAAAATGATTGAGGCTGATATCCGCGTTCACATCCATTTCATCCTGGAAATTTAATCTATCAACCACCTTGACTTTTTTATCATTTATATTGTTGTCAAGATATGCCGTGATCTCATTCATATTGCCGTCAGGATCTGCATTTGTATTCGAATTTTTTAGCTCCTGATTTTTCTCAAAACCCGGTTTTTCATACGACCACACGGGCACCTCGTGATTGGGATTGAGTAATGAGTCTTTTAAGAGATCTTTCAAAGGGATGTTCGATGAAAACAAGATCTTTTTTCCATCAGGACTCCACTTGGGTGTACCGGCTCCGTATTTGAATTTTGTAAGTTGTGTCGCTTCGCCTCCATCAAGCGGCAACAAAAATATTTGTGGCTTACCATCTGCAAGACGAACAAAGGCGATTTGTTTTCCATCAGGACTCCAGGCAGCTTGAGAAGAGCCTTCTTTAGTGGTTAGTTGCCGGGGCAATGACTTGCCGTCTGTATTCACCATCCATATTTGATTCACATATTTATAATCCCACTTCGAATCACCATCAGGCTCAATGGTGGTCACTGTAAAAACCGCCCGCCCCCCATCTTTGGAAATATTGATTCCATTTATCGATCTTATTTTCAGCATGTCTGTTACCTTAACGGACTCTTTGCCGTTTTGAGAGTAACAATAAGAACTGGTAAAAAAGATCAAAGCTGTGAATAAAAAATTCCTCATGATTGAAATTTATGAATGAATGTACTAATTCATGATGGTTTCTGGTAATTGCACGTGATGAGGGATGCTTGTTAGTTTTGCCCGATAAATTTGTAATATGAGCGATCTTTGCAGGAGACTTTGATATCGGGAAGAATTAAATAAGATGTGAAAAAGGTTAAAAAACTGGCAGGAATCAATATTGACAGGCAGTTTGTTTCTTTTCCTTGTTTGATATTGTTTAAATTTGCAGAACCCTATCAATTTATATGAGTGATACAATTACAGCCGCCCCTGCATTAACTGCAAAAGATTTTGCCACGGACCAGGAAGTGAGGTGGTGCCCAGGATGCGGCGACTATTCGATACTTGCGCAGGTTCAAAAAGTGATGCCCACGCTGGGCATAGCCCGAGAAAATATAGTAATCATTTCCGGCATTGGGTGTTCATCGCGGTTTCCGTATTACATGAATACATACGGCATGCATTCGATCCATGGTCGTGCTACGGCTGTTGCGAGTGGTTTGAAGGCTGCACGTCCGGAATTAAGTGTTTGGATCGTTACGGGAGATGGTGATGGCCTGAGCATTGGGGGTAACCACACGATCCATTTGCTGCGCCGCAATTTTGATGTCAACATTTTATTATTCAACAACCAGATCTATGGGTTGACAAAAGGGCAATATTCTCCTACTTCTGAGACAAATAAAATAACGAAGTCAACTCCATTTGGCAGTATCGATCATCCCTTCAATCCGCTGGCATTGGCTCGCGGTGCAGATGCCACGTTTGTGGCGAGAAGCATGGACCGCGATCCAAAACATTTGCAAGCGATGTTGCTGAGAGCTAACCAGCACAAGGGCGCCTCCTTTCTTGAGATCTATCAAAACTGCAATATTTTTAATGATGCCGCTTTTGAGATCTATACCGAGAAAAGCAGCAAGGCTGAAGAAACCATCTTCCTGGAAAAAGGAAAACCTCTTTTGTTTGGTGCAAAGAACGATAGGGGAATTAAATTGGATGGTTTCACTCCCAAAGTAATTAATCTTTCAGATGGATACAGTGCCGATGATTGCTGGATACATGATGAGACCGATATGTACAAGGCACAGATCCTCATAAGAATTTTTGACGATCCACAATTGGAAGGACATCTGCCAAGGCCTTTTGGTGTTTTTTATGAAACAGATCGTCCGTGCTATGAAGAGGTGATGGAACAACAGATCGAATATGCAAAAGCTAAAAAAAGTGCAGACCTAGATAAGCTACTCCGCGGGAATGAGGTTTGGACAATTCAATAGACGCGCTGAAAATTTTTAAATGAACTCCCGCAACTCGGGAGTTTATTTTTTTTAGTTAGCTTTTCCTGTGAGCAATTCTTTTTGCGCTTCAGAAAATATTTTTCGCTGCTTCCAGTCATACCAGGGTTTAGGCATTGCCTTTTTCATTACCGTATCGATCGTTCTCATGCCAAATAGATTCCATGCGCCTTGCAATTTCCCTACTAGTGATGGTTGAAGGGCCCTTAAACTCATGGCAAAGCCGCCGTCCAGGTATTCCATGTGGTGCCAGTAACCGGCAGGCATAAACAAGGTATCGCCATGGCCAAGAATGAGGTCATATCCCTGCGCCAGCTTTAAAGCCGGAAATTTTTGATAGTCCGGTGTGCCATTGCCATCGTGATAGTGTGAGAAATCGGCGAGGCTTAACACTTCAAAAGGTTTGCGATAAAGTTTGTGCTGCTCTTGAAATGGAAATAGCAACACTCTTTTTCTTCCTATAAATTGTGTATGTAGAATATGCGAGAGGTCAATATCAAAATGCATGTGGGTGATAGACGTGGCTCCGCCGGTGAACAACATTGGATATTTTTTTACAAAGCCTTTCATTAAATGTTCCGGCCAGGTAAAATCTTTGGTTAGCTCAGGCGCATGGTCGAAAATATTGAATAAAAAAATTCTCCAGCCGGCCGGCCCCTGGCTGATCATATCGATGTATTCACCAAAGGTTTTGTAATCATCGGCCGTATTGATCGGCGTGTAAGCGTCACTTTTTACATTGTTATAGAGGGGAACTTTTTTGTCTCCGACCAATTGTTTAAAATAACCCCAATTCCATTTTTCATAGGCCGGCCAGTCCCTCGAGAGGTTTTTAATGACCACGGGTAAGCCTGGTTCGTAAAATTCTTTTTTGAATCTTGCAGGATCAATATTCTCAACATTAGTCACTGGTCTGAGCTGCATGCATTTCCGTTTTTACAAAGATAACAGGCGATGAAAATACAAATTGCTGTGCAAATGGATCTAACCTGAACCGGCTTTTTCATTGTATTTTTAACTCATAACTAAAAAGACTGTTCCTGGTCAAATATTGCCCTTACCTATGATGTTGTATGTTCATCCCGAAAATCCCCAGCCACGTAACATAAAAACTGTCGTTGAATGTTTGGAAAAAGGAGGCGTGATCATATACCCTACGGACACTATTTACGGTTTGGGCTGTGATATTTTTCAACATAAGGCGATAGAAAGAATTTGCCGGATAAAGAAAATCGATCCTTACAAAGCTCAACTGTCCTTCATTTGCTACGATCTTAGCCATCTTAGCGATTTTTCAAAACAACTTTCGCGGTCAACCTATCGATTATTAAGAGAGTGCCTGCCGGGTCCTTATACTTTCATTTTACCGGCAAGTAAGCAAGTGCCTAAGATATTGCAAAATAAAAAAGAGACGATCGGCCTTCGCGTACCGGCCAATAATATTGCACGAGCGATTGTAAAGGAACTTGGACACCCGATATTAAGTGCTTCCCTACCTGGCGAAGTTGTCGAAGATTACACTGACCCTGAAATCATGCACGAGAATTTTATGAATGAAGTGGAACTTGTAGTGAATGGTGGCATCGGCGGCACCGTGCCGTCAACTGTTATTGACTGCACACAAGATGAACCAAGGTTGATCAGGCAGGGAGCAGGTGAATGGATACAATAAAAAAGCACCGCCCAAAAAGAGCGATGCTGTAACCTTCAACCACTACATTCATGCTTATATATTGACTGACAGAATTTAGATCACGTGCCTGCGGTTGTTATGCGAGTAGCGGAACGATTCGCGGCGTTCATGGCGTCTCATCTTATTGAGACGTCTGCGCTCCAACGGTGTTATTATCCCATCACGGTGTGCTCTTCTGCGAGCGACTCTATAACGAAGTTCATCATGGTGTAAACGTCTCAATTCATGGCGGTTTAAGTCACGATGACGGTGTGCCTGCATTTCTCTGTGATGGCGAAAGCCGCTTCCCCGCGTTTGCTGAGCCGACGCAGCGGCCGCAAATAGCGTGAGGATCAATCCTAAAAAGAATATTTTTTTCATTGTATAATTTTTTCGTTTAAAAAATGATTTGAAATGAGACGCGATGGCTTTCTTAAGGTTTAATGCTCTAAGAAATGTTTAACAATCTGGAGAAATGGGTCATATCGGTCATACGAGTCAAATGGTTTAACTGAGAGTGATGGGACATGACTCATCTAACTCGTTTGACCGCTCTGGCTACAAGCCTTCGAAAAGTTCTAACTGTGCCGCTTTAATATCAAAACTTTTGCGGTGATACTTGCACAATCCAAATGCTTCTATGGCACGGCAATGTTCCCTGGTTGCATAGCCCTTATTGCTGTACCATCCGTAGTGAGGAAATTCTGAATGTAATTGCCGCATATAATCGTCGCGGTAGGTTTTGGCAAGGATGCTGGCAGCAGCAATAGCGGAATATTTTCCATCGCCCTCAACGATGCATTCGTGGGGTATGTTTTTGTATGGGTTAAATCGGTTTCCGTCGATCAGCAACAAACCGGGGCCCTGGTTTAGTTTTTCCAATGCCAGGTGCATGGCTTTGAAAGATGCGTTTAAGATATTTATGGAATCTATCTCGTCATTATCAACTACGCCAACTGCGAAAGCAATGGCTTTTTTTTCGATCACCTTCCTTAGTTTGTACCTGTTTTCTTCCGCAACCTGTTTCGAATCGTTCAGCAAGCGGTGATAAAATTTATCGGGTAAGATAACTGCCGCAGCAAATACAGGGCCTGCCAGGCATCCCCGCCCGGCCTCATCGCAACCAGCTTCAATACATTGTTTCTGAAATCTGAGTTTTAGCAAAGCAGAAAGTGTTTAATGATAACGGCATAAAAATAAATGGATGATCAATTTGAAAGACAGAAACCAAAATGTTTTTTTATCAACATCTTTTAAAAACCTATGTGTCGAATTTAGTAGATTCGTCAAGCAATTTATTTATCATGATGGAGTGGATAAAAAACCCCTGGCCGTGGTATGTAGGTGGTCCTTTGATCGGGCTAACAGTGCCATTATTATTAATATTTGGCAATAAAAGGTTGGGAGTTTCTTCATCTCTTCGGCACATTTGCGCTTTGTGTTTGCCAGGGAATATTCAATTTTTTAAATATGATTGGAGGAGAGAGCTGTGGAATTTATTTTTTGTGTTAGGAATCACGGCGGGAGCATTTATTGCTTATAGCGTTCTATCCGATCATCAACCAATCAAAGTTGATCCAAAACTTGTCACTCAGTTGCGGGAATATCACATAACGAATTACGACAAGCTTGCTCCTCCCGACCTTTTTAACTGGTCTGAGTTACTCACCATGAAAGGATTTATTCTCATGATTGTGGGAGGTTTTCTTGTTGGATTCGGAACTAGATATGCCGGCGGTTGTACTTCTGGCCATTCTATTATGGGTTTATCAAATTTGCAGTGGCCTTCGTTGGTGGCGACGATCTGTTTCATGACGGGTGGAATTATAATGGCCAATTTCATTCTGCCCTACGTGTTGCGGTTATAAAGGTTGTTATGGAAGCAATAGAAATACAAGACAGTTTTGTTGAAAAAATGAACACAGACTTTGAAGTTCGTTCATTGGACAGTGTTTGTATTAGCACGTCAGAACTGAAGCACCCGGGGTGGTATAATTTGAAATACATCTTCGCTGGTTTATTGTTTGGAATTGTTTTGGTGAAAACAGAAGTCATCTCATGGTTTCGAATCCAGGAAATGTTTCGTTTTGAAAGTTTTCATATGTATGGTGTGATTGGCTCTGCGGTTGTAGTTGGAGGGATTTCAATATGGTTAATAAAAAAATTTCGTATTAAAACTATTCATGGTGAACCTATTCAACTCTACAAAATAAGATTCAATAAAGGCCAGGTCTACGGAGGATTGCTATTTGGATTTGGTTGGGCTTTAACGGGCGCTTGCCCGGGACCGTTGTTCGCGCTGATAGGGAGTGGAACAACTGTTATTATTGTAACTTTATTAAGTGCTGTTGCAGGTACGTGGGTGTATGGATATTTGAGAGAAAAGCTTCCGCATTAATTGCCAGTATAATCATGAATTTTTTGCGTGCATCATGGTTTCCTCTTCTCTTAGGATTGATCATTTTGATCGTGATCCTGAACCAGGTTTTATTTACGTCTGCTGCAACATCAAATGATTTTACTATCCCAGATAATCCCGTTTCTGCAGATGAATGGCAAGCTCCCGACATTAATGCGTTGCCCAACGGCGAGCAAGGCAATCTGATCCGGTATGGACGGGAACTTATTGTCAACACGTCGTTGTTTTTTGGGCCGAAAGGGAAGGTTGTTGCTATTACAAATGGAATGAATTGCCAGAATTGCCACGTGGATGGAGGAACAAAATCCTTTGCCGGTTGTTTTTCTGCGGTCGCGTCCACTTATCCAAAATACCGCGATCGAAGTGGAAGAATTGAATCGATCGAATATCGCATCAATGATTGCATGTTGAGAAGCCTGGACGGAAAGCCAATTGATAGTTCAGGCAAAGAAATGCGGGCGATGGTCGCTTATTTGAAATGGATCGGTAAGGATGTTCCAAAAAATAAGAAACCCAAAGGAGCAGGTTTAGAAGATCTTAGTTTTTTAGATAGAGCGGCTGATCCTGAAAAAGGGAAAAAGGTTTTTCTTTCAAAATGCACCTCTTGCCATGGTGAGAGTGGACAGGGATTGTTGAATCATGATTCGTCTTTTTATTTATATCCTCCCCTCTGGGGACCAAATAGCTTTAACGTGAGCGCCGGCCTGTATCGCATTACGAGACTCGCTTCGTTTGTTAAAAACAACATGCCTTTTGGGTTGGCATCACACGATTCGCCGCAGCTTACTGATGAAGAAGCCTGGGATGCCGCGGCATTTATCATTTCTCAACCAAGACCTGAAAAATTATTCCCTGAGGACTGGCCAAGAAAAGAAACCAAGCCCGTTGATTATGCCTATGGACCTTTTACAGATAATTTTTCTGAGAAGCAGCATAAGTATGGACCGTTTATCCCGATACAGCAAGCAAAAAGTAAAAAGTAAAAAATTAAAGAGGTGATAATAAAATAAAAATGCAGACTTTTTAGTCTGCATTTTTATCAGGAATTCTTTTTTCATCCCGCATAACAATAAGCACATTTATTTTCCTGCGCGCGACCTACTGCCCACACACCGGACGGTACCGGAGTTATTCCCGGCAACAGTCCTGACTTCCAATCCTTATAAACGTCTTCCGCTTTCAAACTCATTTTTTCTGCAACGGCAGCACTGTAAACCGTCATAGCTGCATTGCAAACAACAAATTGAACACCGCTGTCCTGGAGTTCATTGATTCCAATGGGAACTACTCCAAAACCCGGAACTTTAAAAGTTCCCGGCGCCGGTTTCCAAAATACATTGCGGGTTACAGGTTTTTTCTCCTGGTCTTTCACTTCAAACACTTCAGTAAAATTATATTTTGTCCAAAGCCTGTCTTCAAATGCATAGGGAATTGCTTCATGACGTAGAATAACCACCACGTTATTTTCTTTTTCAGGAGTGCCTGTGGCAATGTTTGTCACAAGAAATATTCTTGGCCATGCAAAAGGAAACAGCCATGCCGGCGATACTACATCAAAAACGATACGATGCTTGCCTTTTAAGTTTTTGAATACTTGTTCAGCAGGGTCGTCAGGATCTATGTGTGGAGATTTGGGGCTTGCATGAAGTTGTTGTAAGGGGCTTAAAGTTGCAATACCCATAGCTGCTGCGCCTGCGGCAATGCCGCCTAAAAAGCCGCGACGTGTGGTTTGATCATTTTCATGCGTTGGCATAATCATTAGTTTTATGGTAAATAATGGTGTTGGGAATTTTTTTAAAAGCTACGAAAAAAGATTACGATAGCAATATTTTTTTTGAATAGTTTTTTTGTCATCCCACCGATCAATAATAAGCACATTTCCAAGGCCTGGGTCCACCGCACAAGCTATACCTTTGCGGCCACAATGCAGGAGAAATCTTTGGAACTTTCCCGCCCTGTTGCTTTATGGCTATTGATTGGCGTGGGCATGTTGATTGTCCAGGTTTTATTGGGGGGTATCACACGCCTTACAGGGTCTGGTCTCTCCATCACTGAGTGGAAACCCATAATGGGCGCCTTACCTCCGATGAACCGGGAGCAATGGAACGAGGCCTTTGATAAATACAAACAAATTGCTCAATTTAAATATATCAATTCATCGTTCACTCTTCACGATTTTAAATTCATATTTTTTTGGGAGTGGTTTCATCGTCTATGGGCAAGATTGATTGCTGTAGCCTTCATCATTCCATTTATAATTTTTTTAATACAGAAAAGATTTAACGAAGCGATGATAAGGCCGATGATCATCCTGTTTCTCCTTGGCCTATTGCAGGGCCTTGTCGGTTGGATCATGGTGATGAGCGGCCTGAATGAAGAAAATGTTTATGTCAGTCACTATAGACTGGCTATTCATTTTTTGTTCGCCCTGGGGCTGATATGTTACACACTGTGGTTTGCATTGGATTTATTTGTGCCTGTAGAAAAAATTTCGGAAAACAACTCATTGAGAAAATTTACGGGCTGGTTAATTGCCCTTGTTGTTTTGCAGCTGATTTATGGTGCTTTTATGGCTGGATTGAAGGCCGCTACTTTCGCTCCAACCTGGCCAGATATTAACGGAAACTTTCTACCAACCTATGGATCACGAACTACGGGAGCCTTGCGGTTTTTTGATGATCCGATCATGGTTCAGTTTATTCATCGCAACCTTGCTTATTTAATTTTTATCCTGATCGTTGCATGGTATGTTCAATCAAAAAAGTTTAAAATGAATTCGCTGTTCAGTAAAACGAATTGGTTGCCTGGTGCGATCGTCCTGTTACAAATTCTATTAGGCATACTTACAATCTTAAACTCTGTGAACAGACAAGCCTTGCTTTGGTTGGGCGTAGCTCACCAGTTTGTTGGAATGATGCTTCTGCTTTGCCTGGTATTCGAGTTCTTCTTACTTCGCAACAAGAAAAAGTTAATAGCCGGCATAACAGATTCATCTCACTTGAACTTGCCATGATTAAGTAGTATT
Organism: Bacteroidota bacterium; assembly: GCA_005883765.1. Lineage (GTDB taxonomy): Bacteria > Bacteroidota > Bacteroidia > Chitinophagales > Chitinophagaceae > VBAU01. Next base: position 49,619 of record VBAQ01000065.1, on the reverse strand, counting down.
TTTAAACATTGGTTCCTTTGAAAAAGCCATCATTAACCTCCATGAAAGCCTGGCTTCGCGGTTTTTATTATTCCCTCCCAATACAGTTGCTTTTCCTGCATTTCAGGAGATACCAGGTTTTGCTTGTTTTCTGGTTTATGCTTTTTAGCATAGTGGATGGAGTGTTCATGAAAAGTTTTGGTGCCAATTCTCTTTACCTCGCGCCTGAATACCTTGGAAATGTTACCGCCATCAGTTTTGCAATAGTCGGAATAGCGATTGGGATGTTCATTATGAGTTGGCATGTGACGACGTTTATTCTCTTCAGCCGGCATTTCAAATTCCTGGCGACGACCACCAATCCCTTTTTGCGATACTGCATCAATAATAGTGTCATCCCTTTGATCTTTCTCATATTTTATTTTTTCGAGGCCTGGCATTTCGATCATTTTAAGGAACTGATACCGACAACCGATATAATTTTTCTGTGTGGAGGTTTTATTTGCGGACTGCTCTTTATCCTGGCCATTTCATTCATTTATTTTTTTGGGGCCGACCGTAGCATTTTGAGGAGAATGTTGCCGATCATTAATAATCCCAAAGAATATATTACGCATCTTCAGCCTCCAACAGTCAACGTAAACCAGGAACATTTTTTAAAAGTAGAATGGTACTTGGAAACACCTTTGCGGGTGAAAAAAACGCGAGACGTGTCGCACTACACGCAACAGTTTATTGATATCCTGTTCAAGCGCCATCATTTTGCAGCCGTGATAGCCGTGTTTACAGCATTTCTGTTGTTGATGATCATTGGTTTCTTTCTTGAACACAAATTTTTTCAGATACCGGCAGCCGCCAGCATCACTATTTTCTTTGCCGTTTTAATAGGAGTGTCCGGCGCGTTCAGCTATTTCTTGCAAAGTTGGAGCGTACCGTATCTTGTTGGCCTTATTGTGGTGTTGAATATTTTTTACAAGGTTGAATGGATCGATCCACGCAACAAAGCGTACGGTCTGAATTATTCCAATAAAAATGAAAGGCCCGTTTATTCACGTGAAAACCTCGTTGAATTGTGCTCTCATGTGGACGAGGATAAACAAAACATGATTTGCATTTTGGAAAACTGGAAAAAAAATCAAAATGAAGAAAAACCGCTGATGGTGATGATCAATACCAGTGGCGGCGGCAACCGGAGCGCAGCGTTTACCATGAACGCTTTACAAAAGCTCGACAGCGCTACCCATGGGGAATTAATGAAAAAAACATGTCTCATCACGGGGGCCTCCGGCGGAATGTTGAGTGCTGCTTATTTCAGAGAGCTCTATTTGCAAAAACAAAAAGGAAACAATATCAATCTTCGTGATAGAAAATATGTTGATGCAATATCCGGCGACCTTTTAAATCCCATGTTTTCATCTTTTGTAGCAAGGGATCTCATTGCCCCGGCTCAAAAATTTAAGGTTGGACCTTACACTTACGTAAAAGATCGTGGGTATGCTTTCGAAATGAAGCTCAGTGAGAATACGGGGGGCTTATTAAATAAGCACCTGCGCGATTATAAACGAGACGAATACAGTGCAAATATCCCACTCATCTTTTTTAATTCAGTGGTCAGCCGCGATGGAAAGAAAATGATCATCAGCACACAACCGATCAGGTTTATGATGCAGGGCAGGCAGGATACTACCCATATGCCAGAAATGGATCCGGACGCCATTGATTTTACCAGTTTTTTTTCAAAGCAGGATCCTTACAATCTAAGTATACTGACAGCATTAAGAATGAATGCAACCTTTCCGATTGTTCTGCCGAACGTATGGCTGCCTTCGCAGCCGATCATTGACGTGATGGACGCTGGCTTGCGAGACAACTATGGCCAGGAAACAGCTCTTCGTTTTTTAGAAAATTTCGACGATTGGATCAAAGAAAACACGAGGGGAGTTCTGATAATCCAATTGCGTGACAGGGAGGCCGGCGGCTGGGAGAATCCCTATTACTCAGATAACATGAGTGATCATATTACCAAACCTTTCTTTTTGTTGCAGCACAATTGGTACAAGATGATGGAATATTTTCAGAATGACATGCTCAGCTATTATACCAAGAACCTTCAATACAATTTTTACAAAGTGACCTTGCAGTATGTGGCGGACAAAGAAGAAACTAAAGCCGCTTTGAATTTTCATCTTACACAAAGCGAGAAAACAAATATTGCTTTCGCGTTGAATTCTGAGTATAATAAAAAGTCTCTTCAGCAAATTCAGCAATATTTTATTGCGGCCCCGCTATCCCGATAGTTACCGGGGCCCCATAGCGAGACTTACCAGCACACAAGACACCTCATGGCGGAAAAACTATTTCGTTGAAAATTTCCATCGGATGAGGCCTAAGGTTGAATGAGCCGAAAACATTTGGGAACGATTTTTATTTTTAGGTTTTCCGGCGTTTCGGCGGGATCGCCATCAATATGCATGGGCGCAGAATTATTGTTTTCAATAAAAAGTTGTTTTGTCTGAAAATAGATGACCGGGAGTTTCAGCGAGGTTTCCATTTTTTGCAATTTCCCCGCAAGAATTTGTTTTATGAGGTTGTACAGCAAAAGAGGCTTTGCGGTTTTTTTTACGATCACCACGTCGAGCAATCCATCTGACAAAAGAGCTTTTGGCGCGATGGTAAAATTATTTCCAAACTGGTTGCTGTTTGCAATGCTTATAAAAAAAGCTTCGGTTGAAAATTTCAGACCATTGCTTTCGATCGTAAAATGATAGGGCTTTGCCGAGAAAAAATGTTTGCTGACCAAAATGACATATTTTCTCAATCCCCTTTTTGCTTGTTGTGCAAACTCATGGGCCACTTTCGCATCGAAGCCAATTCCCGTGAGCATGCAGGAAAAATGTTCGTTGATATAGAATCCGTCAATTGCTCGTGCCTTGTTCTTAAAAACTATTTCAAGAGCCTTAGCAGGCTCCGTGGAGATTCCGGCAGCTAGTGCAAGCCCGTTACCGGATCCGCATGGGATCACTCCAAAATTTACATTTTCATTGATCAGGTTGCCAACCACCTGGCTTAATGTTCCATCGCCCCCTGCAATGACTACGTCCGTTATTCTCTCATCTTTGATCATTGAACTTAAAAAAGAATAATCACCACTTTCAACAGATGGGAAAATTTTGAAAGGAATATTTTTTTGTTTTGTTTTTTCTGCAATAAGCTTTTGCAGTCCTGATTTTCTTCGGGTGCCGGAAACGGGGTTGATGATATAAATGATATGCCGGGACATTTGCTTTTAATCTTCAAAAATTTACAGATGTACTCTCCACATACCAATAAAGAAATCGTTGATCGGCTACCATCTTATCAAGGCGCTTGCCCACGTAAATCCGCTGCCAAAGGCAGCAAGACAAATGATATCATTATCCTTTACTTTCCCATTTTCCCAGGCCTCGCACAGGGCAATAGGTATGGAGGCTGCTGTAGTATTGCCGTATTTGTCAATATTATTATAGACCTGGTCATCCCGCAGTTTTAATTTGTGCTGCACCATCTGGCTAATGCGCAGATTTGCCTGGTGCGGAATCAGCAATCGGAGATCAGAGGTTTGAAGATGGTTTGCCGTCAATGCCTCTAAAATTACTTCCGGGAATTTTATGATCGCTTTCTTAAAAACTGCCGGTCCATCCATGTAAGGATAGATGTCTTCCTTCTCTAAAAGTTGCTTTGTAATAAACAACCCTCCATAAGGTTGAGCAGGCTTTGCCGGTTTTTTTTCGGGAGCAAACTTGCCCGCATGGAAGCCGGGATTGATCATGGAAAGCATCTCAGCTTCGCTGCCATCGCTGTGCAAATGGGTGCTTAGAATGCCCCTGGATGGTGAGCTTGGCGACACACCCGGTGAGGGCGCTTCGTCGAGCTCAGCGCCTGTTGGTTGCAATACTACTGCGCCCGCTCCGTCACCAAAGATCACGGAAACATTTCTTCCCCTTGTAGAAAAATCAAGTCCGTAAGAATGCGTTTCAGCAGCGATCAATAAAATATTTTTGTACATGCCAGTTTTGATGAACTGGTCTCCAACGCTCAAAGCGTAAATAAAGCCACTACACTGATTGCGTATATCCAGCGCACCAATATCGCTTATTCCCAATGCACGTTGCGCCAAAACTCCACAACCGGGAAAATAATAATCAGGACTAATGGTTGTGAAAATGATAAAATCGATTTCGCTAGTCGACACTCCCGCTCTTTCCAAAGCTATCTTTGCGGCTTCAACACCCATGGTAGTGGTTGTATCTTCGAAGGGAATGGCGTAATGACGTTCTTTTATGCCTGTGCGTTCCTGGATCCATTCATCACTCGTATCCATTACACGGGTAAGATCGTTATTCGTAACAACATTTTTGGGCACATACATGCCAATGCCTGCAATTTTTGTTCGTGGCATAGCAATCATTTTAAAGTTCGCCGGTGACGGGTCGGAAAGGGAAGATAACGAATGTGCCGCAGTTGGGAAAAACGTAACTCGGAAAGTTAGAAATGTCTACGCTATGAGCTAATTAACTTCAAATTTATTGATAACAATCCCGTCTTTTTCCAAAGACAGTTCGTTGATATCAAGTATGGAATCGGCACAGCCCCTTAGCATAGGAAAATTTTCTTTGATGTGAGCCGCAATGATTAGCAAAGCTGCCTTTGCCTTTTCTTCTTCGATGCCGGTGTATACGGTTATTTTTTTGACGAGGTTTTGCATGGGTTTGTTTTCAGGCAATTTAAATCCCACCGGGCAAAATTTTATCTTAAATAGCCCAAAGAGGTATATCTATCGATAAATGGTTTTAAACAAAGGTTGACTCCGTACTTATGAATAACTAAAAAATTATTTTTGCAACATGAGCAGCGATACCGGCAAGTATGTAATCATTGCAGGAATAATGATCGTTTTACTCGGAGTGATCATTTATTTTTTTCATGATAAATTAAACTGGATCGGAAGGTTACCGGGTGATATACGCGTTGAAAAAGAAAATTTCAAATTTTATTTCCCTATTACCACGATGATCATTTTTAGCCTGGTGATCACAATAATCATTCAACTCATCCGGAGAATTTTCTAAAATGTCCGCTGGAACAGCTTGACAGGCAGTCTGAGATTTTAATGAGAGAAAATTTTTATATTACAATCCTAATAACTGCTTATGACCTCTTCTCAACGATTTCTTGCGCTGGATGTGCTGCGGGGACTGACGATCTGTTTTATGATCATCGTAAATACTCCGGGGAACGGCGCTACCACTTATCCGCCCCTCTTGCATGCGCACTGGAATGGTTTTACACCCACGGATCTGGTGTTCCCTACATTTATGTTTGTTGTTGGAAATGCGATGAGCTTTTCGATGAAGAAATGGGCAGGTCTTTCCAATGCAAGCGTGAATTGGAAGATTTTTAAGCGGGCATTAATCATTTTCCTGCTAGGGTTTTTAATGTATTGGTTTCCTTTTGTTCATTGGAATGAACAACATCAGCTTGTATTCAATCCTCTTTCAAATACGAGGATCATGGGTGTGTTGCAAAGAATTGCGCTCGGGTATTTTTTCGCAGCACTAATGATACGATATTTAAAGCCAGTGAGAGTAGGCCAACTTTCATTTTATTTTTTAGTTATTTACTGGCTTATACTTTTGTTTTTTGGGGATCACAATGATCCATACAACATGCTCACTAACGCGGGCGCGAAACTTGATCTTTGGTTGTTTGGGTCAAATCATTTATACCACGGTGAAGGTGTGCCATTTGATCCGGAGGGAGTGCTAAGTACGTTGCCTGCCATTGCAAATGTGACCTTTGGTTATGCCGTGGGAAGATGGGTGCAGGAGAAGGGTAAAACCTATGAGGGGGTAGCAAAATTATTGCTGGCGGGCGTTCTATCTGTTGTGCTTGCCCTCAGTTGGGATTGGTTTTTTCCCATCAACAAGAAATTATGGACGGGGAGTTTTGTTTTGCTAACTGTGGGCATCGATTGCATTATCCTGGCGGGATTGATGTACATTATCGATTTTTTGCAGCAGCGCAAATGGACTTACTTTTTTGAAGTGTTTGGAAAAAACCCTTTGTTCATTTATTTACTTTCAGAGTTGGGAGCCACATTACTTTGGTTCGTTCGTGTTGGACCGGACCAGCAGCCGCTTCACAGTTGGTTATTCAAAAATATTTTTAAGCATGCGGGCATGTACTTCGGTTCATTTCTCTTTGCGATCAGCTTTATGTTGTTCTGCTGGTTGATCGGCTATGTGTTGCATAAGAGAAGGATTTATGTGAGAGTGTGAACACATTGAATATCGAACAAGGAACATTGAACCGCAGAAGGTAGATCTGTTGACTTCAAAATTCGCATTCCACATTGAATATCGAACAAGGAACATTGAACCGTAGCATGTAGATCTGTGGACTTCAAAATTCGCCATTCCTTGTTCCTTGCTCAGTATTTGCTCAACAAAACAATTCACTCCTACTAACATAATATTCACTTCCATTTCTTCTTACCGTCACTATAAAACTGTACCTTTGCCGCTTGTTTAAAGCCTCTCCCGTTACGGGAATAAAAGGGCTTTATTTTTTATATGAGTGTTGTAAACACTTCGTCGGCTGGCGGAGAAGAGGCTGCAATTAGGAACATAGCTATCATTGCCCACGTTGACCATGGAAAGACGACGTTGGTTGATAGAATATTGCACCAGACTCACGTGTTTCGCGATAACCAGGAGACCGGTGATTTGATCATGGACAGCAATGAGCTCGAACGCGAACGCGGCATTACTATTTTCAGTAAGAATGCTGCTGTCGAATACAAAGGAGTTAAAATAAATGTCATTGATACTCCAGGGCACGCCGATTTCGGAGGTGAAGTGGAACGAGTATTGAAAATGGCTGACGGCGTGTTGCTTCTTGTTGATGCCTTTGAAGGACCCATGCCACAAACAAGATTCGTTTTGCAAAAGGCATTGCATTTGAACCTGCATCCCATTGTCGTCATTAACAAAGTAGACAAGCCGAATTGCCGCCCTGACGAAGTGCACGATGCTGTGTTTGAATTATTTTTTAGTCTTGATGCTACCGAAGAGCAATTAAATTTTCCTACTTACTACGGTTCCGGCAAGCATGGATGGTTCAATGATTCATTAACGCCAAGTGAAGACATCACTCCTTTGCTCGATGGCATTTTAAAATATGTTCCTGCGCCAAAAGTGATTGCAGGGACCTTGCAATTACAGATCACTTCATTGGATTATTCTTCTTTCCTCGGTCGGATAGCGATCGGTAAAGTTAGTCGTGGTTCTATCAGGGAAGGTCAGCCGATCTCGTTGGTGCAGTCAGATGGCACGATCAAAAAGACGAGAGCAAGAGAAATATATGTATTTGAAGGGATGGGTAAGAAGAAAGTGGCAGAGATTACGGCGGGTGATCTTTGCGCCGTTGTCGGCATTGATGATTTTAATATCGGGGATACCATTGCCGACTTTGAAAACCCGGAGGGATTGCCAACGATCAGCGTCGATGAACCGACCATGAGCATGATGTTTGGGATCAACAACTCTCCATTTTATGGCAAGGACGGAAAGTTTGTAACATCACGGCACATCCGCGACAGGCTGATGAAGGAAACGGAAAAAAATCTTGCCCTTAGAGTGGAAGATGCAGGAAACGCGGACAGTTTTATAGTTTATGGCAGGGGCATTTTGCATTTGGGAATTTTGATTGAGACCATGCGCCGCGAAGGATATGAATTAACTGTGGGTCAGCCACAAGTATTGATAAAAGATGTCAACGGCAAACAATGTGAGCCTTACGAAACGCTAGTAGTCGATGTACCGCAGGAATTTGCGAGTAAGGTAATAGATCTCGTCACTCGCCGCAAAGGTGAGTTGCACGTGATGGAAACAAAAGGTGAGATGCAACATTTGGAATTTGAAATTCCTTCAAGAGGGCTGGTTGGCCTAAGAACGCAAATGCTCACCAGCACGGCTGGTGAAGCGGTGATGAATCACCGCTTCAGCGAATACAAACCCTGGAAAGGTGCGATACCGGGAAGGAATAATGGAGTGTTGGTCGCAAAAGAAGCCGGAACAACTACAGCCTATTCACTCGATAAGTTGCAGGACCGCGGGATATTTTTTGTTGACCCGGGAGAAGAAGTATACAAAGGGATGATCATCGGTGAAAACAATAAGCCTGGCGATCTCGTTGTACAAGCTAACGAAGGTAAAAAACTCACCAACATGCGGGCGAGCGGAAGTGATGCGGCGACCAATATTGCTCCGAAACATCTGATGACTCTTGAAGAATGCATGGAATACATTCAACAGGACGAATGCATTGAAGTAACTCCTAATTTCATTCGCATGAGGAAAGTGATATTGGATGAAGAAGAAAGAAAAAAACAGGCGAAGAGAATGAGCACAGAGGCCATCTAAAAATGGGAAACCCCGATACTAAAGACAGCGGGGGTTTTTCGATGTTGTCAATTCCTTCTACTACCTTGGTTTTACTGCTGGCTTTTGTGTCGTCATGCCCAGCGGAATCTTAACGCCCAACTTCGCAGCTACAGCGGGCAACAGGTCATCCCCATCAGGAGCTACAAGAAAAATATCTTTGTTTAAGACATAAGCATATCCTTTTTCTTTTGCGACAGCCCTTAATGCAGTCGCGACCTTGGTGTAAATGGGTGCCAATAACTGGTCCTGCTTAGCCTGGTACGCCTGCCCTGCAAGTGTTTGCCAGTTTTGAATTTGATAGGCAAGCACATTAACATCAGTTCTTAATTGATTCAATACTGATTTCGGCGTTTTTGTAGTGTCTGTTTTGGTGAGGATGCTGTCCTTGTATTGATATTCCTGCGCAATCGTATTCAGAGTTTGGTTCAACGAATCATTCTGATATTTGCTCAACATCGTATCTATCCTGGACGCCTCTGGCATGATACTGACCATCTGATCAATGCTCATATATCCAATTTTCGTTTGCGAATTAGCAGGATTGCCCGCAACCAGCAAAACGCATATTATTACTAGCGAAATGATTTTTTTCATCTGTGTTTTTTTATTTTAATAATTAAATTAAATGCCCGCTTGACGGACAGGGAATTCGTCATAAAGTTTCGTCGTTGATAGGTGTGATAGCCCGAAAATTCTATGACTCATTTCATGATTTAATTTTGATCCTCGAATAGGTACAGCTCTTGAGCTGTTGGTTATGTTCCTAAAGATTGTTTTTATCAATTATTGGTTGCCAGTCAAACTAAATATTTTATTGCCTGATCCCTAATTCTCTAAGCACATCATCGCTTTTATCCAGTTTTGGGTCGGCAAAGATAACGGTAATTCCTTCACTTTTATCAAGGATAAAATCATATCCCCGCTGTGCTGCAATTCTTTGAACGGCATTGTAGACTTTGTCCTGAACCGGTTTTATTAGTTCCTGTCTTTTCTTGAACAAATCGCCTTCAAAACCAAAACGTTTGCGTTGAAGATCTCTAAGTTCTTTCTCCTTTGAAAAGAGTTGTGCTTCTCTTTTTTTCCTTAAGTCCTCACTCAGCATCACCTGTTCTGCATCATAGTCCTTGTACATCCTGTCGAGCTGGGACTGCAGGCTATCTATTTCCTTTTGCCAACCGGCTGCAATATCATCGAGTCTTGTCTGGGCGGCTTTGTAGTCCGTCATTTTATCAAGAATATATTTCGTGTCAATGATTGCATACTTTTGAGAAAAGCCCACAAGGGCAAATCCCAGCAAGCAAACAGTAAGAAAAATTTTTTTCATGATGTCTTTTTTATAGTGAATGAAGTTCCATTGAATCAGGTGACGCCTTTATTCGGGTTCGTAGCCAAGCATAAAGGTAAAGCGTGACGCATCTTTTAGCTTGGTGTTTGGCCCAAGGCGATCAATGCCCACTCCATAATCAAATCCCAGCAAACCGAACATGGGCAGGAAGAAACGCATGCCGACACCAGTGCTTCGGCGCAGCCGGAATGGGTTGTAATCTTTGAAATTATACCACCCATTAGCTGCTTCGAAGAAAACAAGACCATAAATGGTGCTGCTCGGATTTGTTACCAGCGGATATCGCAACTCCAATTGATACTTATTGAAGATGGTAAAGAATCTTGAAGCGCTGCTTTGATCAGGGTTTATCGACGGGTCTGAATTTTCATACACGGGATATCCACGTTGCGCAATGATGTCATAGCCTAGCAAGCCATAATTATTGGTTAGGCCCGCATCACCCAGTTGAAATCTTTCGAATGGCGAAAAGTCGAGTTTATGGTTATAGCGTCCCATAAATCCATATTTGGCGGCCATCTTTAACACAAACTGTCGGTTCTTGTCTTCTCCCATTGGCTTGCCTATAGGAACATACCATTCCGCCGTGAAGCGCCACTTGTGATATTCCGGAGTTTTATATGGATTGCTTGAATTAACAAGATTGGGATTTAATAAGGAATAAGGCGGAGTAAGCTGCACACTGGCTATGAAATTAGAACCGCTCCGGGGAAAAGTAGGATCAAAAACCGATGAACGTTGCAACGCAAGTTTGAAGCTGATGTTGGTTGATGTGCCGGAATCTAAGCCCTGGAAGATTGGGTAGTGACTCAGCTTGTATTGAGTAAAATTGACTGAATAGACCAGGCTGAAATAATCGTCAGGCCATTTCAGTTGTTTGCCTAAGGAAACAGAGACCCCCAGGGTCTTTAAGAAATTGGTATCAGATCTTTGTTTATCCGGCAAACCAGTAAAGGGATCAAATGCATTCGAGAATTTGCTGTGATAAAACGCGAGAGTAAGAGAATTTCTTTTTTTACCTCCCAACCACGGCTCGGTAAAAGATGCATTATAAGAGTTAAAGGCCCGTCCATTCGATTGGTAACGTAAGCTTAGTTTTTGTCCATCACCTTGCGGCAAAGGGTCCCAGGCTTCCTTATGGAAAATATTCCTTATGGAAAAATTATTGAACGAAACGCCGAGAGTTCCTGTTAATCCAATTCCCCCTCCCCAGCCGGCAGAAAGCTCTAACTGATCGGAAGACTTTTCTTCAAGGTTCCAGTTTATATCCACTGTTCCATCCTCAGCATTGGGCACCGGCACAGGATTAATTTTTTCCTGGTTGAAATACTGCAGATTCGATAATTCACGAACTGAACGAATAAGATCAGAACGATTGAATAGTTCACCCGGAACGGTTCTCAGTTCGCGACGGATAACATAATCTTTGGTTTTTTGATTTCCGGCGATTGTTACATTTTTTATTCTTGCCTGCGGCCCCTCAACGATTCTTATTTCGTAATCTATCGTATCATTATACACGGCGGTTTCAACAGGATCAACATGAAAAAACAAATAACCATCATCCATGTAGAGAGCACTGATATCACCTCCTTCGGGCGATAATTCTTTTCCAAGTTTTTTATTGAGTGTTTCAATGTTATAAACGTCACCTTTATGAATACCGAGAAGAACTGTAAGCAACGAGTCGGAATATTTAGCATTGCCTTTCCAACTAATGTTACCGAAATAATACTTGTGGCCTTCGATCACTTTTAAAGCAACATTGATATTTCCGTTGGTTGAGCTATAAATAGCCGTATCAACAATCTGCGCGTCGCGGTAACCCAGGGAATTGTAATAAGTGACTACTTTGTCCATGTCCTCGCCAAACTTTTTCATATCTAATTTGGCAGAACTAAATAGCTTGAAACGAAAATATGGATCAAGGAGCGCCTTTGTTTTTGAAGGAGTGAGAAATCCCCAATCTTTAATGTACTCACCAAACTTTTCAGTGGAATCAGTTCCAAACGGGCTTACTTCTTTGGCAGGGAACAAACTGATCTTGGTCATTTCTTTGGTGCCCTTCATCTGCTTTTTCAATTTTATGCTCGAAACATTTTCATTGCCGTTGAAGAAAATATTATCAATGTGCGCTTTTTCCCCTTTGCTAATTTGAAATGTAAGCGTCTCAGAATTTACAAATGCAGGATCTTTTTGGGTGACAATATTTACAGAGAGGTTTTTATACCCCTTATCAACATAGTATTTTGTGATAACTTCTATGGCTCTCCGCTTCATGTTTTCGGTAATGATCGTTTGTTTTACCAGTCCAACTTTTCCTTGCAGGTCGTCTATTTCACTTTTGCGTGCACCTTCAAACTTAAAATTGCCAAGACGCGGCCGTTCTGTTACCCCGATCTCTACCCATACCCTATCATCTTGCACCTTGGTGATGTAGATCTGTATATCCGCAAAAAGTCTTTGCCGCCATAGGCTCTGGATCGCTTTGGAAAAAAGATCGCCGCCTGGAATCAACACCTTGTCGCCAATCTGTATGTTGGCAATGGACATTACAATGCTGGTATCCAAATAATGAACCCCTGTGAGGGCAATGCCGGCAATAGTATATTCTTTGGGGACCTTGGCGTTTTCAAGAGCAAGAAGGTTAGGATCAACAGATGTTGGTTTAGAAGTATCTTGCTGTGCATACAAAGTGAATACGGAAAAAAAAGTTGCGACAAGAAAGATCGTTGCTCTCAGTAAAAGTCGTTGCATGGTTTAGTATTCAATCAGTCTGGAATTCTTCCATAGGAATTTCCTCTGGAACAGTCAAATTATTTGTCATTTATAGGGCAAAGTCAGGATTCCGGTGGCAAATTAACGGGAAATATTGAAACTGTTTTGTTAAAGAAAAGAGGTCCTATTCGACCACTGATTCGATCTGTTCACTCGTTTTCCCAAACCTTCGTTCCCTGTTCTGGTAGTCGATGATCGCTTCGTATAAATTCTCTTTTCTGAAATCGGGCCAGCGGACATTGGTGAAATATAATTCGGCATAAGCAAGTTGATATAATAAAAAGTTGCTGATTCGGAATTCGCCACTGGTACGTATCATTAGTTCCGGATCCGGAAAATTACTGGTACATAAAAAATGTTGCAGGGTAGCCTGGTCAATTTCTTCAACATTCAGCCTTCCCTGTTTTACTTCATATGCAATATTCTTGACCGCATTGAGCAGCTCCCAACGACCGCTATAACTTAACGCCATGATGAGATTCAAGCCGCTATTATTTTTGGTGAATTCGAGGGCTTCATCCAGTTCCTTCCGCGCATAGTCTGGAAGCATGTTCATGTCGCCGATCACATGAAGCTTGATATTATTCTTATGCAAATTTTCTACTTCTTCACGAATGGTATTGACCAACAATTCCATCAGGCCAACTACTTCATATTCCGGCCTGTCCCAGTTTTCAGTGGAAAATGCATAAAGGGTAAGATACTCAATCCCCAATTCGGCACAGCCCTCGACTATATTGCGGACACTTTCTACTCCGTGAAAATGTCCAAACAGGCGATCGTGCCCCTGTTCCTTGGCCCAACGCCCATTGCCGTCCATAATTATGGCAATGTGACGCGGCAGTTTTTTTCGATCAACTTTTTCAAGTAATTGTGACATCAGCTTTAAAAAAGAAAGGCAATAAAGGTATTGAGTTTAACGGGATTAATCAGGAAATCAGATAAAAAACCAATGAACGAGTAAATAGATTGGTGGGCCGTGCATTCAGCATTATCAGTACGCCGTGGGACACCTATATGACTGCAAATTGACAGTAATATAGATCATGGCTGTAACAAACTGGTCTTTGTTGGTATCTACCCCCCGCTCACGGCCCTTAATGCCTATGGGAGTTCCTAACTCATACGATCTGTCCGACAACAAAAAAGCGGGTGAAGGGCTACCATCTGGCAAGGGAGGGAATACAGCGGGATCAACATAAGTTTTGCTTACGTCGTCAAGGTAGTCAGTTGATGTAAAGCGATGAGTGATCTCTAGTCCGATATTGAACCGGTCATTAACCGCATATTTAAAACCTACTCCAATGGGAATACAAAGCGCCATTGAACCATAGGGTTTGCGATCGGGATACAAGGTACTGCCCTGTCCTTCTGTACCCAATGGACGTAAGAAATATTTTTGACCCTGGAGGTATGCGTAGGGATCATAGCTGAACACTCCTACCCCCAACGAAATAAAAGGAGTGAAATTAAAATCAGGATTACCGGGTAAAAACCGGAAAAAATTGAAATCGCCACGCAAGGATAGTTCCCACACATTCGTGTTGAAGCTCAAATTGCGCAGATGCATGAACTCGTTGTGGGTATTGTAAATATCAGAATAACCCAACTGGGCAAAGTTTGCCACAACCCTTGCGGCGATATAATTCCCAAAGTTCTTACGGAAAAATATACCGGCAGCCATCTTTGGCCGGTTCAATCTTGCACGGGTGTTCAGATCGCCAAAATAATGGCTGGCTCCAATACCAATACCAAATTCACCCTCCTGGACTACTGGCTCCTGGGAATAACCAACGCTGCAGCAAAGGCAAATGCTCACAATTAGGATGGCGGTTAACTTCTTCATATCTGCAAAATAAGATTTCGGAAGTATTATAACGCAAAAAACACTGATTTATTTATACAAAATTCATTTTGTTGGAGAGAGCCCCGTGTCACCACTGTCAAAGTATAGGATGATTAGAAATTCTGGCTAGTTTCTTTTATCAAGACCCCAGGTAAGTTTGTTGCGGAGGGTTTGCAGAAAATTGTTTTCACTGAGCCTGATGAGGCTAAGCGTAAATGATTCTTTTTTTACCGCAAGCTGAACATCCTTGTTTACAATTTCTCGTCGCGAGTCGAGTGCGCAAATAACCTGGTCTGAACGGCTTTCAATTTCAAAAGAGATGATGTTATTGTCCGGTACTACGATCGGTCGAACGTTCAAATTATGAGGAGCGACAGGAGTCATCACAAAACTTCCTGAATCAGGAAAAACTACGGGTCCGTTGCAACTTAATGAATAACCTGTAGAACCGGTTGGAGTAGCAACAATCAATCCATCTGCCCAATAAGTATTTAAAAATTCTCCATTCAAATAGGTGTAAATTTTTATCATCGGAGCAATGTCCTGCTTGTGGATCGCAAATTCATTGAGGCCATATGGTGTATTTCCAAAAAGGGAGAGATTTGAATCAAGATGGATGAGCGTTCGCTTATCCGCAACAAAAGAGTGATTGACCAGTGACTTTACTGCCGCCTGCACTTCGTCCCGGCCAATACTCGCCAAAAAACCAAGTCGCCCAAAATTAATTCCCATGATGGGCACGTGGTGATTCCCGACAAGGGTGACTGTATCAAGAAGTGTTCCGTCGCCCCCAAGACTAATAATAGCCTCGACTTCGCTATTAATTTCTTCAGAAAGGTGAAACGTCTCGCTGTCCTGCGGTAGTGAGATGATATTATTGATCTGTTCGAAAAAAGAGTGGAAAATAACCGGTTGAAGTTTCTGTTTATTCAGTTCGTCAAAAAACAATTGTACATCCTGTCGTTGATCCTCATCCATTACACGACTGTAAATGGCTACTTTCATTTTTATTTTTCAGAAATTATTCTTCCTGTGTAAATATAAACCGTTTTGACCTAACTGGTTAAAACTCCAATCAAGCTTGATGCTTACGTCGTAAAACGTAACTATATCCAGTCCAATTCCGCCTGAAAATAGCATCCGGTTATTGAGGTCATTGAGACCTGGATTGGGATTATAGACATACCCCGCATTGCTGTAGATTCTTCCGAAAATGCGGAAGGGAATATTATTAGTCGTTTGTTTTTTTGTGTTCGGAAGATGAATTTTGAAATCAAAGAGCTGCCGGGTTAACGTTGTTTTCGCACATGAACCGGCTACACCATCTATCACGTAATACTCATATCCCTGCATAAACATTTCACCATAACCCATGAGCCGCGAATTGAAAAATGGTTGTTTGAACGGAAGCTTGAGAGTGCTGACGGTGTTAATGCTAAAATAAGTTTTGGGAAATATTTGCCAATAATTCCCCGTGTTGATATCGAGTTGCCAGACATTCATCATGTGATTAAATCCTTTCTTACTAAGGTTTACCTGTGCTTCAAACCCGGTTAACGGGTACGGGATATAATCAACGTTGTAGAAGTTCATCGTGTAGTAGATCTCCGGGAAACGAATTTGATTGTGCCCGGTTGTAAAATAATCGGGATTGAGTTTTACGATAGTGTCTTCCACACGTTCTTGCGTATATCCAATTCCAAAACGATGTCTTGTTTTTGTTGCACGTCGATAAGTAAGTTCAAGATTGGTTTTGAAGAAAGAACGAATGAAGTTATTCGTGTCTTTAAGAAA
The DNA here is from genome assembly GCA_005883765.1 of Bacteroidota bacterium. Lineage (GTDB taxonomy): Bacteria > Bacteroidota > Bacteroidia > Chitinophagales > Chitinophagaceae > VBAU01. The sequence continues at coordinate 33,394 of VBAQ01000065.1, read as the reverse complement.
TACTTCCTTGTTGTTGATTGTATTGTAGTTTACTTCCCTGTTTTTTCCAAGTGCAATTCCAATCTTGCCGCCCCATTTCATTTTTTTGTCAAAATAAAGCCTGTCATAGTTCATCGATATTTGTTGTGTGTATCCGCTCATGAGCCAGACGTTCAATTTATCATTGTAGCCGGTAACGTTGTTATACATGAGTTTCAGTCCATAGTTTACCCTGCTAAGACTGGCGTTGTGTTGAACCAGCCATTGATTAAGATTTCTGTCAACTATTTTGAAATACGGTATTGGGAATATGTACCATCTTTCCTTCACATCAACCTGGATGTCTACATTGTAGCCTTCGAAACTTTTTAGCGCGACCGTTACTTCATGAAAAAGAGTTGTATTCATCAATTGTCTCCTGGCCGCCTCAAATTTTACTACCAGCTGCTGTAATTGAAAATGATCGCCTGGTCTGAAGGGAAGCTCACGCATAATAATTGAAGCGTGTGTTTTCCGGTTGCCGGTGATAAAAATATTCCGTATGATGAAAGGTGCTGCAGATTGAGCATCTTCTTTGATTTCTGAATTATTAATTGAAGAGGATAGAGGAACGTCATTTTGAATTCCCTGAGCACCCGCCCTGCATAACATTCCCAATAGGGTACACGTGACTAAATATTTCCTTAAGCTTCGCATGCAAGCAATGATATTCACCAACTGCCCAGGGTAACGGATTAGTTCAAGCGGGCATCCAAGTAAATGAGTAAACTATATTTTTAAATAATTCATCAGGTTGTCATAGTTCGTCTTCAATTCATTTTCAAACAGCTCTTCACCGAAATAATATTTCACATTGTACTCATGCCGCTGAAAACTGGCAACAATGTCTGAGACTTCGAGTTTGTTAATTTTTATTGTCACTTCCATCAGTCCTGTCAACGGATCAACATTGGTGTTGAGTTGTTTTATTTGTGCCTCATTACTTTCTATCAGCCGGCTTATTTCATTAAATGAATAATCTTTGCTTTCCATCTCCAACACGATCAACCCACCCGGTTCATTTAAACTCATGAATTGTGAAGAATACTTCAACAGGTCCGCGTAGGTCACTACTCCGATCAGTTCGTTATTTTCTCCAATGATAGGTACAACTGTGAGGCCATTTTGAACAGCCACCTGTATCGCTTTCAACACATGCTCATCGTCTTTCACTGATGGGTTAGAAATGGATTGTTTGAATTGTTCCAGGTTCGAATGATCGTTCTCAGCCTGTGATAGATCGTTTTCACTGATCATGCCAACATACTTGTCGCCATCGACAATAGGTAAGTGCTCCACATGATTTTCATTCATAAGTTCCAGGGCCTGGTAAACCTTATCGGAGAGGCGGAGATAAGGAAGCGTTTGTGTTTGTAAGTTTCCGGTTAACATGGATAGCGGCATTTTAACTAATGAGACAGCAATTCTTATATAACTGTTGCAGGCTCATTCTGTTTTTTTAAAAATTTGTGCAAAATGACGTTGAATTCATCTGGCACTTCCATCATGGGAGCATGGCCGCATTTGTCGATGAAATAAAGTTCGCTATTTGGTATCAGGCGGTTAAACTCCCTTGCAACGAACGGCGGGGTAATGGTATCGTTATTTCCCCATATTAATAACGTCGGTTGCTTGATTTGATTGAGTTCTTCGCCTAAATTATTTCTGATGGCGCTTTTAGCAAGAGCGATGATCTTTATGACCTTTAACCGATTATTGGTAATTTCAAAAACTTCGTCTACTAGTTCCTTCGTGGCCGTTTTGGGGTCATAAAAGGTCAATTCGGTCTTTCTTTTTATGTAGTCGTAATCACCACGCTTGGGATAGGAATCCCCCATCCCATTTTCAAATAGACCAGAACTGCCAGTAAGAATGAGTGATTTTATCTTTTCAGGATGCTTTAGAATGTGTAAGAGGGCCACATGACCACCTAATGAATTGCCTAATAAATGAACGTCCTCATATTTTCTTGCTTCAATAAATCGATGCACAAACCTTTCCAGGCCGCCGACGGACGTATGAAGTATGTCAAGATCAAACAAAGGCAAAAGGGGAACCACCACTTTATTGTGGTGCCGGAAGTATTCAATCAGGTCACTAAAGTTGCTCATAGCTCCAAACAATCCGTGCAATAACACCAACGGTTCACCCTGCCCCTCTTCGACGTACCTGAACTTATCCTGTTGTTTGACTTTGTATTCCATTGCTTAAGGCTACTCTTGATCGCTAAAATAATTGATTTACTGCAAATAAAATACCCTTTGTAAAGTTTATGTTTTGGTTTTATACTACACAAATATACTTGCCGAGACCTTTTCTGAGGAAGAATATTACAATCGGTTATCAATTAGCTATTGAGAAATAGAATTTAATATGAAATGTCAGAGAGTTTTGGTGACATCCTGCTGAAAAATTCTTCCAGTTCAGCGAACATATTTTTAAAAAATGGAATTACGGCTCCAAAGCCGTCGATTGCTTTTGGCCCCCAAGGTTGAATGAATGAATAGGTTACCGATGACTGGATCGTTTCGGAGCGAAGGATCTTCATTTGCCCGGCATAAAAAAGTAAAATGCTGAATATGGTTATGTATATCGCGGCATACAAAATAATACCCGCCAGCCGGTTAAACCAACCCAACATAAACGTTTCTGTGATTCGCTGAATGGCTTTGGCACCAAGGCGAATTAATAATACCACGACGATAAAAACAAGAAGAAAAGAAAGAAGCGGTAACCATTTATCTGAAACCTTAACTGCCTGGCCGATCCGTCCGGCCACAACTGTTGATAATTTAATTGCTGCTGCCAGACCGACAATGATTGCTATAAGGGAAAAGACAGCAACGATGAATCCGCGACGATAACCCTTGATGAGGGCCAACACCATCAGGATCGCAAAAATTATGTCAATGATCATGATTAATCTTTCAAAAATTCAGCAGCCAAAAGTTGAATGCGCTTTAGACCACTTACTTTGATAAAAGTTCTTTAACGCTAGCAGATATTGTTTTACCATCGGCTTTTCCTGCAAGTCTCTTTGCGGCAACACCCATCACCTTTCCCATGTCCGCGGGTGATGTGGCTCCCGTTTCAGCAATTATTTTTTTTATCTCCAATTGCAATTCGTCCGGTGATAATTGTTTAGGTAAGAATTTTTCAATCACTTCAATTTCTTCCTGCTCCTTTTGTGCAAGGTCTGACCGATTTTGTTGCTGATAGATCTCTAGTGAATCCTTCCGCTGTTTCACCAGCTTTTGCAGCAGTTTTGTCTCGTCCTCTTCCTTTAATTCTCCACCGGCACCTTCTGATGTTTTTGCCAAAAGAATAGCAGCTTTTATTGCTCTCAATGCGCGAAGTCCCTTTTCATCCTTCGCTAGCATGGCTGTTTTCAGGTCTGTCATAATTTTTTGTTCAAGGCTCATGCTTATTATTTTTTGGTTTGGTGATTGTATATCTTCTCGTGAATCAGGAGGCCTTATTTTCCTTCACCTGGTGGTCTCTGAATTTGTGGTAGAATTCCTTTGCAAATTTTTTCATGTCATCGACCATGTCGTTCTGCTTGGTGGCGCGGCCATAAGTGTCTGCCATTGTCATGATCGTTTGGTAAAAAAAATCGGCCATTTCATCCAACATCATGTCTTTTGTCCACAGATCTATTCGTAAGGCGGTTTTCTCACCTCCATCCCAAAAAGAAAGCATCATCGCTTTGGCTTTCTGCGCTTTTTCCAGGGATGTGTCTGATGCATTCCAATGAATGCCTTCAGGCACACGATTGTCATCCATTTCAACGTCAATCGTTACTCTTGATTTGGTCATACAGAGTCAGCTTGAGCGGCAAAGGTAGTTAATCAATCAACTGCTTTTTGAATGCTTTGCCAAAGTAATTCAGCAGTCCGGTGCCATGAATATTCTTTTGCAATGGATGTTCCTTTTTCAATTAATTCCTTTCTCAAATTTTCGTTTTTATAAATGAGCATTATTTTTTCCGCAATGTCATCCGGGTCATTTGCCTCGGCATATAGAGCCGCATCTTTTGCTATTTCCTGCATCGAGGAGTTAGAAGAGGTGACAACAGGCACGTTGCATTTCATAGCCTCAAGAACGGGAACACCGAAACCTTCCAACAGGGATGGATATACCAGCGCATAGGCGGACCCGGTAATTTTTACAAGTTCATCCTCATCCAGGTATCCTAAGATCACGACATCATCCCTGTATTTATATCTTTTCAAATTTTGAATAAAGGTGTCCTTCTTCCACGCAAGTCTTCCAGCCAGGACAAGTTTAAAATTGCTTTTTTGTCTTTTCTTAAAAACAGAAAATGCTTTCAAGAGGTTTACAAGGTTTTTTCTCGGGTGAATCGCTCCTACGTATAAAAAATATTCTTTGCCTTCGGTGTACTTATTTTTTACCTCTTCACTCATCTCGCCCGAAACAGGCTTGAAAATTTCTTTTGCCGCGCTATACACCACATTTATTTTGTCGGGGTCAGTTTTATAGGTACGAATGATATCCTGTTTTGAAAATTCGGATACAGTAGCAATTGCTTTTGCCTTCTGTAGAAATCTTGGAGTATATCTTTTATAAAAATAGAGATGAGATTTCTTGATGTGGGCCGGATAATGAATAAAGGCCAGGTCATGTACAACGAGGCATTGGGAAACCGTTGTTGTCAGCGAGCATAACCCGTCGACAGAAACAAAAACATCAGCTTTATATTTTTTTAAGACGGCCGGAATTTTCACATCATACCAGAATTTCCATAATAGTGGGTGTCTTGCCGGCGGCCCGACAACGACTGGTACGATGTTTTGTGAAAAAACAAATCGATCATCATAGGGCCTGTCGAAAATAAAAATGAATCGATGTTCCGGGTATTTGTTCGTCAAATATTTAAAAATTTCAAAAACAAAATAGCCATAACCTTCTAAATAGTCAGAAAGCAAGAACCTGGTATTTACTGCGATGTTCATGTGTTAGCAAAGATAGACGGCTGCGAACCTTCCTGATTATAGCTAAGGAAACTTACGCGCAACCTTCGGGAAAGTTCAATCGCCGTCTCATTTATTACGTTCATTTTTTTCTATTGGATATTTACTGATTTTTTCTAAACAAGAACGGATAATTAACCGTAACAAATTCAACCGGGGTTCATTTAATACGGAGTTGTAAAAGTGGAAGTTTTACAATTGACTGGTATGAATAACAGATGTAATTTTGTTTTTACTATTCCGGTATCCTTAGACCAAAACCCTGACCTATGAAAAACACTTATCTTTTTAACTCATATTTTTTGTGATGATCGGCTGCGAAATCAAAAACGATTATTTTCCCAACAACCCGGGCAACGTGCCATGTGAGTCAATGTTCAGAATGGGCAGGGGTTATTATTCCACACAGTGTAAATTTCCGAACTTCTGTCCTCGTGTGCAGACTGCCGGGGGTGATCTATTTTCACCGGGCACAAAAAGAAACTTAAATCGAAGCTTGAACTATGGGCATCCAATTTTCACACTTTCTTTAAATGCGTGTCCGTTTTATGTAGCTAAATTAGCGGCGGGCAAAGTGTCGGCGAAAGTGGCGTGGTTTTGAGGAGATAGACAGCAATTCTTATAAGGCGCGACTGAAATATAAAAAGTATCCGTTTGAAAATGTTTGTTTCATGACGAAAAATTCGAACGAGGATCATAGATTTGCTTATTCAACGAAGAGAAACAAAAGGCACAACTATTTTTCGGGAATGTGGGAATTATATCGGGATGGTCACGTTGACTTAAGTGTTACAAAAGCAGTTGAACTTGAGAAGACAGATGAGACGAAAATAAATATTTGCTCAAATCCGTTGGATGGGGTTGTTGGTACCAAATTTGTTAATCTTTTTTCTGGTAAATTTTTAATCGAGATTTCCGAATACACAAGGTCAGACAGTTTTTCGCAAAGAAGTTTAGGTTTATAGTGATGTTTTGATGGTATGTGACGACGTTACAGCGTAGAATGTATTGGTTGAGGCTAATTGATGTAACGAGCCATCTGTCTTGTGTCAATCAACTTTTAATTAAATGACCTCTTAGGTGGAAGAGGATGGTGGCTTGTAAAAGGGGCCTTGGTTCGGGGCCCCTTATCTTTTTATACACTTTGAACCTTCTGAAGTCCCCGTATAGTCTTAAACTATTAAACCAATTGTCTACATTTGCTTTAATCTCCTTTTGCATGGAATATAATACTACGAGAAATTACTTAGTAATGCGTGAATATGGACGCCATATTCAAAAGATGATAGAGTACCTGGTTACCATTGAAGATCCCGAGCACCGCCAACGCAACGCCCAGGTCGTGATTGAGCTAATGGGTTTTCTAAATCCGCACTTGAAAAATGTAGAAGATTTTCGCCACAAATTGTGGGATCACCTTTTCCTTATCTCAGATTTTAAGCTCAATGTAAGATCACCATATCCAATTCCTACCAGAGAGACGTTGAAAAGCAAGCCCGATCCATTGCCATATCCCAAACGCTATCCCAAATTCTCGCACCTGGGCAAGAATTTGGAAGTTGTCATTGATAAAGCGTTAAAAGAGGAAAATCCCGAAAAGAGATTGGGGTTTGCAAATGCCATCGCTTACTACATGAAGCTTGCCTACAATAACTGGCACAAAGAACTAGTGCATGATGATGCCATACAAAGTGAATTAACCGGCATTACACACGGCCAGCTTGAATTTACAAACACCCCGTTTGTAAAAGCTTATCGACCGCAGCAGGACAACCGCGGAGGAGGATACGGAAAACAGCGAGGCAAATTTCAACAACGCGGTGGTAATGGCGGCCGCAGGGACCGCAATGACCGCGGCGGTGGCGGTGGACAGTTTAAGAAGAAAAGGTATTGATGCCCCGATCTGCCGAAACTGGACTTTCATAATTTTATTGAATCAATTCTGTTCTATTCATCACACTTCCAATTATCGAATGGGAGGATCCAATGCATTCTTTCGAAGTAAATGGCGGAAAAAAATTGTCTGGTGAGATCATTCCCCAGGGCGCAAAGAATGAAGCACTTCAAATTATCAGCGCTGTCATTTTAACTCCGGAAAAAGTAACCATCACTAACATTCCAGACATCCTCGATGTAAATCTTTTGATAGAATTGTTAGGTGAAATGAAGGTGAAAATTGAAAGACCGCAAAAGGACACCTGCATTTTCCAGGCTGATGATGTTGATATAGACTTTTTGCACAGTGAAACTTTCAGAAAAAAAAGCGGGAGACTAAGAGGCTCGGTAATGCTCGCCGGACCTATGCTCGCACGTTTTCGAAAGGCATTTATCCCAAAACCGGGAGGTGATAAGATCGGAAGAAGAAGATTGGATACTCACATTGTGAATTTTGAAAGACTCGGTGCTTCATTTAATTATCACCCCGAGGATGGATTTTTTCATTTGCTGGCTCCCAATCTCAAAGGTTCTTTTTTATTGATGGATGAGCCTTCTGTTACCGGAACTGCTAACCTGATCATGGCGGCTGTGATGGCGATTGGGAAAACTACAATTTACAATGCTGCTTGCGAACCGTACATCCAGCAGCTTTGTAAAATGCTCACTAAAATGGGAGCAAAGATCGAAGGGATCGGCAGTAACTTGTTGCGAATCGACGGGGTGAATTACCTGGGCGGCACCGAGCACCGCATGTTGCCTGACATGATCGAGGTTGGTTCTTTTATCGGCCTGGCTGCTATGACGCAAAGTGACATTGTTATTAAAAATGCAGGGCTGGATTATATCGGCATCATTCCGGAAAAGTTTCAGCAGCTTGGCATACAAATGAATTATTTGGACGATGATCTTCACATTCCATCGCAGGATGTGTATGAGGTGCACCGGTACCTGGATGGAGGCGTGCTGACCATTTATGATCATCCCTGGCCTGGGTTCACGCCCGATCTCCTCAGTATAGTTTTGGTCACTTCCATACAGGCCAGGGGCAGTGTGCTCATTCATCAGAAAATGTTTGAAAGCAGGTTATTCTTTGTTGATAAATTAATTGATATGGGAGCACAAATAATTTTGTGCGACCCTCACCGCGCCGTCGTTATAGGTTTGGAAAGACAGCAACAATTACGGGGCATCGCGATGAGCAGCCCGGATATACGGGCCGGCGTTGCATTGCTCATCGCAGCATTAAGTGCCGAGGGCAAAAGTGTAATTCAAAATATTGAGCAAATAGACCGCGGTTATCAGAATATTGATGAACGATTGAGAAAATTAGGTGCAGAGATACAGAGAATTTAACGGCGATAGAAACAGTTATTCGAAAGATTTTTTCCCTTCCGTTTCCAGGGTCCTCAGTGTTTCATCAAAAAAATGTTTGGCGGCCGCAGGCGATTTTCCAAAGTTTCGCCAATGCCATCGGGTAAACGTGTGCGGGCTGCTATTTTCTTTGCCGTGATCATCGCTGAGAGCAAAAGGTAGCATTTCAGTGCCTCCAACTAACTGATTTCAGTCAGATGCCTGGCTAATTGTTATCCATTTTATTCTTTCTTTGCATCATGCAAAAGCGGAAGATTCTAATTATTACAGCTCCTTCAGGCGCCGGGAAAACTTCCATAACTCATTATTTGTTGAAGACAATTGCTCAGCTAAGCTTTTCTGTTTCTGCGACCACCCGCCCACCACGTCCCCATGAAAAAGACAAGACAGACTATTATTTTATCTCAGAAGAAGAGTTTCGGAAAAAAATTCAACTGAATGAATTCGTGGAATGGGAGATGGTTTACGAGGGAACATACTATGGCACACTAAAATCGGAATTGCAAAGAATTTGGGATATGGGAAAAATTCCCCTTCTCGATATTGATGTAAAAGGTGCCATCCATGTACAGCAGCAATATCCAAAAAATACATTCACCATTTTTGTGGAACCACCGACTCTCGAAGAATTAAAACAGCGATTGTTATCTCGTGGAACAGAAACTCAGGAAAGTCTCCAGGCCAGAATTAATAAAGCGAGCTTTGAAATTTCCTTCCAACACAGCTTCGACAAAGCGATCGTGAATGAAAGTCTTGATCGTGCCTGTAAAGAAGCCGAAGAAACCGTGAAAACATTTATAAACTCCTGAGAACCGTAAAGGATATTTGCCTTGTTAGCACTGTTTGGTCCCTAATTAAATTAGCCTGCGCAGTAATGGATCCATTTAAGACGCGTTGAGTTGCGTTTATTTATCTTTACGTCCGCATGTTTGACGTGAAAACGATCATATGGTTTGTGTTTACTCTGCTCCTGATGGGTTTTTTTGCGGGTATTGAAATGGCGTTTTACAGTGCAAACCGGCTGGGTATTGAATTAAAAAAGAAACAGGGAACAATGGCCGGTCGTTTGCTGGCTCAGTTCACAGAGTCACCGGTTCGATTCCTCGGGACAACGCTTATTGGATTCAATATTTTTTTGGTTTTTTTCAGCTTGCAGGTCTCTACAGTAATGCGTCCCGCATGGAATTACCTCGAAAAAAAAATCAACAGGCAGATCCCGGGAACCGTTGATATCCTTGTTGAGATCGTCATTGCAACTTTCGTCGTCATTATTTTTGCTGAATTTATACCCCGTGCTATTTTCAGGGCCCGGAGTAATGCCTGGCTCAGCAGGCTTGCTCTCATAATCGACTTTTTTTACCAAATGCTATATCCTCTCGCTTCAGGCCTGATAAAATTATCCGAATGGCTTTTGAAATATCTGTTCAATGTTCGATATAACGAAAAAAAAGCGGCATTGAATCGCAACGACCTGGACCAACTTTTTCAACAAAGCCATGACTCGACTGATGAGAGAGAAGAATTAAATACGAGGCTTTTTGAGAATGCCTTAGAACTCCCAAAAATAAAGATCAGGCAGTGCCTGGTGCCCCGAAAAGAAATTACAGGCATTGATCGCAAGGCATCGATGGTGGAAGCTAGAAAAAGATTTATAGAAACAAAACTTAGCAAGCTGGTAGTGTTTGAAAATAATATAGATCATATTGTCGGTTATATACATCAACTTGATCTTTTTAAAAACCCATCTGATATACAATCGATCTTACTGCCTATTCCAGCCGTTCCCGAAAGTATGAGCGCTGCTGATCTCATTAGTAAGTTCACCAAAGAAAGAAAAAGCATAGCCTGGGTAGTGGATGAATTTGGCGGTACCGCGGGCATTATCACTATGGAAGATGTGCTGGAAGAAATTTTTGGAGAAATAGAAGATGAGTATGATGCAGAAGAGTTTATTGAAAAGCAACTTTCAGAAACGGAATATATTTTTTCCGGCCGCCTGGAAGTAGATTATCTGAATAAGGAATATGATTTTGACTTTCCGGTTACTGAATCCGAAACCTTGTCGGGTTATATTATCAATTACCATGAAACGATCCCGCGCCAAAAGGAACGCATTATAATTGATGATTATGAGTTTGACATTCTCAACGTCAGCGACACCCGCATCGAAACAGTGAAATTGAAAAAGCTGAAATAACCTTTTTACCGCTTATCAAAAGAACACAAAGGAAGGGGAAATTTTTTTCTTCGATTTAATCAAGAAACGTACTTTGTTTCCTCAAAAAAACTTATTTATGAGAAAGATATTTTTTCTCTTGTTACCAGCATGCTTAGTTATCTCAGCTGCATTAGCACAGGAAAACAAACCCACAGGCCCTCAGCCTGGTGATACCAGTAAATCTAAGAAGCCGGCTAGCCTTACCGACAAAGTAAAAGGCAATCGCAAATTCGATGGGTTGTTCAGGCTCTACCAGGACACTACATCCGGCAGTGTGCAGATCTATGTGAAAAAGAACCAGCTTGGTAAAGAATATATTTATCAAAGCTTTTCCATGGGAGGCCCAACCAGTTTATACCTGAATCAGAATATGATCCGGGAAACTTGGGTATTTAAGATTCAGAAGGCGTTTGATAAACTGGAATTTAATCAGGTAAATACTAGTTTTTACTATGACAAAAACAATGCAGTAAGTAAGGCTGCCAATGTGGATGTGACCGGTGCAGTTTTTTATTCCGATAAGATTGTTGCGGAAGACTCATCAGGATATCTTGTTGCCGGCGATGGATTGTTCTTAAGTGAAAAACTGGATCCTATTCGTCCGCTCATTCCTCCAACATTGCCACCGGGTACTGTTTTTAGCCTCGGTACGTTGAATGCCGCAAAATCAAAATATGACCAGGTTCGTTCCTTTCCGAATAACACCGACATAATCGTTGAACTGGCATATGATAATCCCACGCCGTACAATGGAGGCGGGAAGGACATAACTGACGCACGCTACAACCGCATAAAGTTCCAGCACTCTTTTCTCGAAATGCCAAACGATGATTTCCGTCCACGCCGTGATGATCCAAGGGTGGGATATTTTATGCAGGAGGTAGACAATTTGACTTCGATCAGAGTCGCCGATTATAGGGATATGATCAACCGCTGGAACCTTGTCAAAAAAGATCCAGGCACCGCAATGAGCGAACCCGTGCAGCCCATCGTTTGGTGGATTGAAAACACGACGCCGGTTGAATACAGGCAGACAATTATGGACGCTGGTTTAAAATGGAATGAAGCGTTTGAAAAAGCAGGATTTAAGAATGCAGTGGTGATGAAGATCATGCCCGATGATGCTGACTGGGATCCGGCTGATATTCGTTACAACGTTATTCGCTGGGTGTCGTCACCATATCCATCCTACGGAGCCATCGGCCCCAGTTTTGTAAATCCGAAGACCGGAGAAATACTTGGCGCTGACATAACGGTTGAATGGTTTAGCGGAAGTGCTATCCCGATCCAGGAAGAGTTATACACCGGGTATCCCGCCATCGGTGAAATGCAAAATGAAAACGACCCGAATAAATTATTTTTATCAGCAAGTCAGCAAAAACATTGGATGAGTTGTAACCTGGCGCAGGAATTAAAAGCTCAATTCACGACCGGATTGACTGTACTCGATGTCGATGGAGCAAGTCCAAAAGAGATCAGCGAGATGCATAAACAGTTTTTGTATTACCTCATCATGCACGAGATGGGTCATACGATGGGGCTCAACCACAACATGAAGGCTTCGCAAATGCTTAGCCCGGCTGATCTCAACAATACGTCTTTGACCCATACGGAAGGTTTGCAAGGTTCAGTAATGGACTATCCTGCCATCAATGTTTCACTCGATCGGGCCAAGCAAGGGGACTACTATACGACGAAAGTTGGACCTTACGATACATGGGCCATCGAATATGGATACAGTCCTTTCAACGCCGCTGATGAGGAAGCAGGTTTGAAAAAGATCCTTACACGCAGTGGTGAAGCTGATCTGGCATTTGGCAATGATGCAGATGATATGCGCAGCTTTGGAAATGGAGTTGATCCGCGGATAATGATCAACGATATGAGCAGCGACATG
>VBAQ01000065.1:0-20932 GCA_005883765.1 Bacteroidota bacterium | reverse complement strand
TCAAGTTAAAAAATAAATATACGAAGAACGGTCAGTCATATCAGGAGCTGCGTTCTCGCTACGGTAATTTGAACGGGCAAAGAGCAAGTATGTGCAATGCGGTGAGCCGTTATATCGGCGGAGTTTATATAGACAGATGTTTCCCTGAACAGAATTCCACGAATAAACCTTTAACTCCGGTTTCGGCAGCTAATCAGAAAAAAGCCATAGAGCTTTTGAGCAAGTACTTATTTGCTCCTAATGCCTTTGATGCCGATGCACAGATATTTCCCTATTTGCAGGCTCAGCGACGTGGCTACAATTTCTTTGGAAATACCGAGGATTTTAAGATCGAGAATTCTGTGCTTGCTTTGCAAATGAATGTGGTCGCCTACATTCTATATCCTGTAACGACGGCCAGAATTAATAACACCAGTTTATATGGCAATACCTACTCAATTGCCGATGTGATGAATGATCTGACAAAAGCAATGTTTGATGCCGATAAAAATGGATCGGTAAACCTATACCGGCAAAACCTGCAAACAGAATACGTAAAAGGTGCGGCCAACATTGCGAATTCAACTGTTGGTTATGATAATGCTACCAAGGCGGCAGCAATAAACACTTTGAAAAAGATCAAGACATTGCTGGCTACTGCGGTTTCGCCAAATGAACAAACGAAGGCGCATCGCATTCAATTAAACTTTCTTATTGACAAAGCACTGGCAATTAAATAAAGTTCTGATTATTTTTTTACCATGCCCCCGAACAACCGGGGGCATTTTTATATCTTCTCTCACATTGGCTGATAGTCGTCTCCTTATCTTTGCCACTCTTATAAATTCTAATGGCTTTACTTGATTTCTTAAACAGGCGAACCGGGAGTGGGGGTGCGGAAATGTCGTTCATTGACCATCTCGAGGAACTGCGCTGGCATATTATCCGTGCGGTAATCGCTGTACTCATTGGGGCTATCCTGGTTTTTATTTATGTGCGAGAGATCGTAGATAAGGTTTTATTGGCCCCGGCCCATCCTGATTTCATTACGTATAAATGGCTTTGCAACGCTGGTCATTTCTTCAGGCTTGGCAACTCACTCTGTTTGGGTGGAACGAAGGTGAGTTTCATTAGTACAGCAATGACAGGCCAGTTCATTTCTTCATTCACAGTTGCGTTTGTTGGGGGCTTTATTCTGGCCTTTCCTTATGTGTTTTGGGAATTCTGGCGTTTTGTGAGGCCAGCATTAACTGCTAAAGAGCTCAGAAAAACGGGCGGCGTTATTTTCTGGGTGTCGCTTCTTTTTTTTATGGGCGTTGCTTTCGGTTATTATGTTCTCACGCCATTTATGGTAAATTTTTATTTCTCTTATTCGCTCAGCCCGCTCATAGAGATCAAACCAACATTCGCGGATTACGTGGAGAACCTGATTTGGACAACCGTTGGCATTGGAGCTTTATTTCAAATGCCATTGCTGGTAGCAGTTCTTACAAGAATTGGAATCGTTAGCGCACGGTTTTTAAAAAAATATCGCCGCCACGCTTTTGTTATTATTCTTATCGCGGCGGCCATCATCACACCTTCTACCGACCCGTTCAGCCTTACCCTTGTAACCATTCCACTTTATGCTTTATATGAGGCCAGTATTATCATAGCCAGTCGCATCAATAAAGCAAAGGCAAAGGAAGAAGCAGAAGAGTGGAGCTAATGCAATTAAGAATTAAAAATCAACGATGCTGACGGGAGTCTATGTACCTTTGTTTTGAAAATTATTAATTGGCCATTACTAATTTTTAATTGAGATTTATGCAAACCCATTTTGATAAAAGTAAACCTGTTGCTATTGGTAGTGATCACGCAGGTTTTGACTATAAAGAAGATCTCATTTCTTTCCTGGAAGGGAAAGGAATTTCCTATCATGATTTTGGCACACACTCAAAAGATTCTGTCGACTATCCCGATTTTGCACATCCGGTGGCAAGAGCCGTTGAAAGCGGCGAGGCCTCTTTTGGAATTTTAATATGCGGCAGCGCCAATGGTGTAGCCATCACCGCTAACAAACACCAGGGCATACGTGCCGCCGTGTGCTGGGGCGAGGAACTTGCCCAGTTGTGCCGCTCTCATAACAATGCAAACGTAATTTGTATTCCTGCCCGTTTTGTACGCGAAGGTGATGCGGAAAAAATGGTTGAGCTTTTTATCCATACTGAATTTGAAGGGGGACGTCATGAACTGAGAGTTGACAAAATTGCTTGTGCCTGAATGTTTGGCCATCATCGCGGTCGACGTGCTCCGCTCATCATTTCAGGTTAATATCCAATTTATTTTCCATTAAGTTTGATGTTTTATTTGGAGCATCCCTACTTCGAAATCATTCCGGGCATGAGAAAACTATTGATTGCTTTTTTGTTCCTGCCATCGTTATTTCTTGCGGCGCAAAAGAAAACGGATCCGCAGACATTTGCAAAAACGATCGCCTCTGACGATCTCAAGAAACAATTGTACATCATCGCCAGTAAAGAAATGGAGGGAAGAGAAACAGCCACTCCCGGCCAAAAAAAAGCGGCCGCTTACATTGAGCATAAATTTAAAGATTTGGGATTAGCTCCCGGTAATAATGGGAATTATCAGCTGCCTTATCCTGTTTACCAGGATTCCTTGCTTAGCACTTCTGTTGAAGTCAATGGGAAAACTTTTGAGCTCGATAAAGACTTTTCTATAAATGTCGCACAATGTAATAATTCTACCTATCGATTTGTCGAGGTAGTTTTTGTCGGCAATGGACTTAGCGACTCAACCAGGGATGATTACAAAGGGTTAGATGTTCGGGGCAGAGCCGTGCTGCTACTGCCAGGACAGCAACAAGCACAAGGGCGTCGTGGATTTGGTAACCAGTTTGCGTTAGTTGATGCAGCACAAAAAAATGGAGCAGCGGCTGTATTGGTAATTGGAAGCAATTTCCCGCGGCAGCAAAAAACAAATTCAAAAGGGAACATGTACCTGAATGCATTTCAAAAATTGGTACGTCCCAATCAATTCCAGGTTTCTGAAAATATTGCAAGGGAAATTATGGGTGATGATTATGCCAAAGTAAAGTCCGGTAACCTTGAGCCAAAAACTTATTCCGCAAATCTTACCCTGAGTGTTAATAAAGCGACCACGACTCTTGAGAGCAGTGACGTACTCGGCGTATTGGAAGGCACTGATTTGAAAGACGAATATGTTTTTGTGACGGCACATTATGATCATTTGGGAAAACGCGATACCGTTATTTATTATGGAGCAGATGATGATGGTTCAGGGACGGTGAGCGTTTTAGAAATTGCTCAGGCATTTGCAAAAGCAAAAGCAGCGGGCAAAGGTCCGAGAAGAACAATGGTATTTATGACGGTGAGTGGTGAGGAGAAAGGCTTGTGGGGTTCCGACTATTACACGAATCACCCTGTTTTCCCGTTGGATAAAACAACCGTGGATCTGAATATTGACATGATCGGACGTATTGACGCCAGTCGCAAACAAGGCGACTCCAGTAATTACGTGTATGTGGTAGGCGATGACAAGATCAGCACTGATCTGAAAAAAATTAGTGAGGCCAATAATCATAAATACACAAAACTGGAGCTTGATTATAAATTCAACGATCCAAAAGATCCCAATCGCATTTATTTCCGAAGCGACCATTTCAATTTTGCGAGAAAGGGTGTGCCCATCATCTTTTATTATGATGGCATGCTTGGCGCGGATTATCATCGTCCGACTGACACGGCCGACAAGATTTATTACGAACTTCTTGCAAATAGAGCACAGCTTGTTTTTTATACAGCGTGGGAAATGGCAAACCGCGATGAAATGCTGAAAAGAGACATACCTCTCGAAACCCCAAAGGGATTTTAAGAAAAACTGGTTTTTCTCACTCTGTTTAATTTTATTTTTTGACAGATTCTGTCGTTACTTCTGCCTGAACCGTAAACTTACTTTTAAAAAAGAGTAGTTTTTGTATTGCGAGTTAATCAATAATTAATTTGCTTTGTAATGCAGACATCCAACGTTATGAAATTAATGATGTACATCGGCAATGATCTGATAGAGGCCGTGCCGCTACAACAAGAGAATCTTCGCCTGCCGGGCTACCTGGGCAAATTCAAACGCAGCCTTAAAATGAAATACAGTGAACTGATCAGCCAATCGCCACAGCCACCGGAGTTTTTAGTGATCGAACCCACACCGCCAACTCAACAAGGTCAGAAGAATAAATAACGCCGGCTTGAAATCAATGATAACTCAATCAATGCGACGTAAACGCTGAACGCTCATTGACCCGTGAGATGAGTACTTCCTAACTTTGCGGCCTTATGGAAATCGGCGTTTACACTTTTGCTGACCTCGGTACGCACCCAATTACCCGACAAACCATTACTCCCAGGCAAAGAATGGTCAACCTCATGGAGGAAATTGAACTTGCCGACCAACTCGGTCTTGACATATTTGCATTGGGAGAGCATCATCGGCCGGACTATTTGATCTCGGCGCCTACTGTCGTGTTGGGTGCAGCGGCAGTGAAAACACAAAAGATAAAGTTGTCTAGCGCTGTGACGGTGTTAAGCTCTGATGATCCCGTGCGAGTCTTCCAGCAATTTGCAGAAATTGACCTTCTCTCGGGCGGACGTGCAGAGATCATGGCTGGCCGCGGCTCTTTTATCGAATCCTTTCCATTGTTTGGTTACAACCTTGAAGATTATGATGACTTGTTTTCCGAGAAACTCGAAATGCTTTTACAATTGAACAAAGAGGAAATTTTTTCATGGGAGGGAAAATACACGCAAACAGTCAACAAACGCGGAGTATATCCGCGGCCTTATCAAAAAGAAATTCCAATATGGATCGGTGTCGGTGGCACACCTGAATCGGTAATTCGTGCCGCTGAACATGGATTGCCGATGGCTCTTGCTATCATCGGCGGATTGCCTGCACGTTTCACTCCTTATGTGCAACTCTATCGTGACGTGTACACAAAGGGTGGGCATAGTATCAATGAAATGGAATTGGGCATTAACTCACATACCTATATTGCCGACGAGGCACAACAGGCAAGAGACGAATTCTATCCTCCCTATTCTGAGGTCATGAATCGAATTGGAAGAGAAAGGGGTTGGCCACCGGGCTCAAGGGAACAGTTTGATGCATCGACCGAAACCCACGGCGCGTTGCTGGTGGGAAGCCCACAACAAGTGATCGATAAAATATTGTACCAGCACCAATTGTTTGGCCATACACGCTTCCTGGCGCAGATGAGCCTGGGCGCGATGCCTCATAATAAAGTATTGCATTCGATGGAATTGCTGGGTACTAAAGTAGCACCCGAAGTAAAAAAATATCTTAGGCAAGGCAAGAATTGACTCATGCCCTGCCTTCGGCTGTAAACCGACCGTTGGGGATCGATTTTTTTAAAAGACTCCCGGACCATCCCGATGGCTATCGGGACGGGTGACAGTTAGTAAATTAATATTGAGTTATTCGATAGCTTAAGTTTATCAAAATTATAGAGCACCTAATTGTTTTAGAAACTTCTCTGAGTTTGCTTTTACATTGGCCGGTGGGTTCATGGTCAGCGATTTTTTGAAATTCAGAATTGCATTTTTCTTGTCGCCTTTTGTCGCAAAGGCTTCGCCAAGACTGTCAAAACAATTTGCGCTTTTTGGAAAGCGTTTTGTATTGAGAGTTAAAATTTCGATGGCCTTGTCGTGCTGACCGGCATTTAGCATCTGGTAGCCGTATATATTCAATTCACCTTCGTTAGCAATAGCAATGGCATCATTCAGGATCTTATCAGCTTCATCTGTTTTACCCATCGTCCTTAAAATATTTGATTTCACACTTAGCGTAGAAAAAGAATTGTTGATGGCTATCGCCTGGTCGATCCATTTCAGCCCCTGCTCATAATTTATTTTGTTTTGCAGCGTGTAATTAGCGGCGCTGGCATATCCCTGCCAGTTAAATCCCGTCGAACCTTTCAGCTCTTCAGCGGCATTTGCCAAAACAATATTGTCTACGTCGAATTCAATCTTTACAGGGAATTGTTTTTTCTCCCAGTTCAACACAAGCTCCGATGAGTTTTTTGTGTTATCGATAAAATCATACGTTAGCATTTCCGTAAGAGGTATTTCACGCAGTTGTATCCTGGCGCGTAACAAATCATGATCCGGTTCATAAAAAAAGCTTCCCCACGATCTGTTGTCCTTCGATAATATCAATTCACCAGTCTTGTCCTGGTTTATGACGAAGAATAACCCGTATTCACCTGCGGGCACGGGTTTGCCTTCTACTTTTGCGTCGTGCGAAAATTTAATGGTCGTATTTTCATTTGCTCCTGCACGCCAGGGTGCCGAATTACCGTTGCCGAAGTTTTGCACGTTCCATCCATAGGGTACAAGCTGGCCCCATATTTCACGGCCTTTTACTGAGGGCCTCGAATATTTGACTGTGACAGTGGATATACCGATTGTTTGCACCACAGAAGCAGCGGGGCTTGGCGTCCTCGGAGTAGTGATCGGTTGAGCAATCACCGTTGAAGAAATAAATGTGATCAATAAAAGTTGCATCTTCACTCCAATAGCATGTAACTGTCTCATATTTTTGGTTTTGGTAAATAAATCGATTGTCAATAAAAATGTAACGATAATATCCAATGCTGCTGTCACAATCTTTTCGAGCGGTTAAAGAAAATGGCGGAAGGCTAATTTCTCTATTTGTCGTTGACGGAAAAGACATTTTTGTGACCTAGGCGGGGTAAATTCAATACTTTCACTTTTAACTATTTGGAATGCCATTAAGTTATATTATCTATGGTTCGGTGGGAGTGGTTGCAATCACGTTATTGCTATATTTATTCAGCAAAAAGAAAAATCGCTGAGAAATATTTATTCCTTGTGGGATTCATGCCAACTGAGTAAATACTATTAGTAACCATTTATTTTTTTCAACTTTACATCACCATTCAAAAACCTGATATGCCAAAACACAATGTATTCGTCAACCTGCCGAAAAGAGAACTCGGGAAAACAGATGTAATATTTGAAGTGTTCAGTGATCAGGAAAAATTCGGGACCATTACCATATCAAAGGGGGCGTTGGAATGGTGGCCCGGCAATGCTAAAAAACCTTTCCGTATGGATTGGACAAGATTCGACCGGGCTATCAGGGAGCACTATGGTTATTTAGACAAGTAAATGATCAGTGAGGTTCCATTCAAATTATTCCAGCGGTTGCTCAATGTACTTTTCAGTGCTTGGCTTCAGGTTGTGATGCATGATCAGTCGGGCACACGTATTCCATCGAAGAATAGCATCATCATTTCCTGCGGGACGAATCGCCTCTGCTTTCTCGTAATACTCCATAGCATCCATCAGCCACTCATACGCTGTAAAATCGCTGTGAGGCGTATGCCTGTTAAGAACGGATTTCCCCTGCCGCTCACAAATGAGGCCGGCGTAGTAGTGCTGTTCATATTCAGGAAGACGAGACAAAAGCTGGCGCGCCTTGTTTATATCGGCCAGAGATGATCTCCCGAATTCATCAGTAAGAGCTAAAAGCAAGATCACAATGGCTTTTGTATTTTCTGGTTCTGCTTCGAGTATATCCAGGCAAATACTTTCAGCCAACCAGGGCTCATTCAGCAAGCGATATCTTTCTGCTTTTTCAAGTGCCACCGGGATACTCTCTCTGGAAATTGGTTTTAATTGAAACATAACATGGCATTTAATTATAAATAAGCTACAACAAAAACCGGATATGGGCTAATCAGGTATAAGAAGAATATTGTTCGATTTATTTTTTGAACCTGAAGATCCTAAACAGTTTTTTTAATGGATCATAGAACCTGTCAACAACTCTTTCTTTAAGCGGGATAATCGCATTGTCCGTAATGGTAATGTCCTCAGGGCAAACTTTTGTGCAGCATTTTGTGATATTGCAATAGCCAATCCCATCTTCCTTTTTCAGATCTTCCAAACGATCTTCCACATCGAGCGGGTGCATTTCGAGTGCAGCCGTATAAACGAGGTATCGGGGGCCAATAAATTGATCATGCAGTTGGTGTTCGCGCAGCACATGACAAACGTCCTGGCAAAGGAAGCACTCAATGCATTTACGAAATTCCTGCACGCGGTCAATATCTTCCTGTGCCATTCTCCAGGTTCCGTCGGGGTTATCGGGTTTGCGCGGCTTGAATTTTTTGATCTTTTTCTTCACTGCAAAATTCCATGATACATCGGTCACCAGGTCCTTGATCAAAGGGAAGGCCTTCATGGGCTGGAGCAGCACGGGCTTGTCCAGTGGCAGATCACTGAGTCGTGTCATGCACATCAATTTCGGCATGCCGTTGATCTCGGCAGAGCAGGAGCCGCATTTACCAGCCTTACAGTTCCAGCGCACAGCAAGATCGTTTGCCTGCGTTGCCTGGATGGCATGTACGGCATCCAACACCACCATTCCTTCCGACACTTCAATAGAGTAACTTTCAACTCTCGTGTTGCTGGCATCGCCGCGTAATATCTGGAATGTCGCTATTGCCATAATTTATTTCATTTCTTCAATGATTTGCTGGAGATCTGTCCTGACCTCTTTAATGGGCTCTCTTCTTAATTTCATTTCACCATCAGCATTCTTTTTTATAACCAAATTAAATTTCCCGCTCTGTTCATCCTTTTGAGGATAGTCTTCTCTAAAATGCGCGCCGCGACTTTCCTTTCTCTCAATGGCTGCTATAGTGATCGCCTCTGATACGGTAAGCAAATGCTGGAGATCAAGAGCAGTGTGCCAACCGGGATTATATTCCCTGTTACCAACAATTTTCACCCTGGCTGCGCGGTCGTGCAGCATTTTTAAATGTTCAACGGCTCTCCATAATTCTTCTTCATGACGCACGATCCCAACCAACTCCTGCATCATCTCCTGGAGATCGTATTGAATCTGAAAAGGGCTTTCTCCTTCGTTTCTCTCAAAGGGTTCAAGTGCGTTTATTGCGGCGTTTGCAATTTCTTCTTCATTCAAATGGCCTCCTTTATTTTCTTTTGAAAACTTTGCCGCATATTCTCCTGCTCTTTTTCCGAAAACCAGCAGATCTGAAAGAGAATTACCACCCAGGCGATTTGATCCATGTAGGCCTGCAGCGCATTCACCTGCGGCAAAAAGGCCCGGAATGGTTGACATCTGCGTATCAGCATCCACGCGAATGCCCCCCATCATATAATGAGTAGTAGGCCCGACTTCCATCGGTTCCACGGTAATGTCAATATCTGCCAGTTTTTTAAACTGGTGATACATGCTCGGTAATTTTTTTTTGATATGCTCTGCCGCGTGTGGAATTTTATTTTTTATCCATGAGATATCGAGAAACACGCCATTGTGTGGACTACCCTTACCTTCTTTTATCTGGCGAACAATGCATCTTGCCACATGATCCCGGGTGAGTAATTCCGGCGGTCTTCTCGCATTGCGATCTCCCTGCGTGTATCGCCAGCCTTCTTCTTCGTTGTCTGCCGTCTGGTTCCGATACAATTCCGGAATATCGCTAAACATAAACCGCTCTCCATTTTTATTGAGCAATATTCCACCCTCTCCTCTAACCCCTTCGGTCACGAGAATTCCCTGCACACTGGGTGGCCATATCATTCCAGTAGGATGAAACTGCAAAAACTCCATGTCAATGAGTTCAGCACCGGCATGATAAGCCAGCGACATGCCGTCACCTGTGTATTCCCAGCTATTGCTCGTGATTTTATAAGCGCGGCCAACACCACCCGTCGCGAGTACGATCGCATTTGATTTAAAAATTTTGAATCGGCCCTTTTCTCTCTCGTATCCGAACGCGCCGGTAACACGGTCGCCACCCATAAGGAGCGAAGTGATGGTGCACTCCATGTGCACTTCAATGCCGAGGTGAATGCCATGATCCTGCAGAGTGCGTATCATTTCCAAACCTGTTCTGTCGCCAACGTGAGCAAGCCGCGGATATTTGTGGCCACCAAAATTTCGTTGAAGTATTAATCCATCTTTTGTCCTGTCGAACAGTGCTCCCCATGCTTCCAGTTCTTTTACACGGTCAGGAGCTTCTTTCGCGTGAAGTTCGGCCATGCGCCAATTGTTCAGGTACTGACCGCCCCGCATCGTATCTGCAAAATGCACTTTCCAGTTATCCCTCTCATCAACATTAGCGAGAGCTGCCGCAATTCCTCCTTCTGCCATTACAGTGTGAGCTTTGCCAAGAAGAGATTTGCAAATAAGGCCGACTGAAACACCAGCGGCTGAAGCTTCGATGGCTGCACGAAGACCGGCACCACCGGCACCGATCACAAGCACATCGTAATTATGAGTATCGTAGGACGGCATTTTTTAATTTGTCAATTGTCAGTTGTGAATTGTGAGTTGTGAGTTGTCAGGTGTGAGTTGGATCATTCTCCCGGCTCATTCATCATTCCCGCTCGCTATTCACTACTCACCACTCACAATATTCACTAAAGAATTCTCCAATCGCTCCAGACTCCAATCGCGCACAGTCGTATATACACATCAGAAAACATTACCCAGAATAAACTCATCCAGGCCCACAACATGTGACGTCGGTTAAGACAACTCACACAGATGTACGCCCTCCGGCGAACAGGCGAGCCAGAGAGACGATCGATAAATCCACCTACCAGGTGGCGCAGTGAATGACATCCGAATGTGTAGCCGCTAAGCAACACCACATTCACGGCTAACACCAATGTACCGATGCCAATGCCAAAACTTTTATTCCCGGATGTATCAGTGAACCACAGGGCCTTCCATACGTCATAACTTAGAAACAGAATAAAGAAAAGCGCCACGTAAAGAAAATAACGGTGAATATTTTGTATGATCAGTGGAAAAGAATTTTCACCCCAATACTTTTTCCTTGGTTCTGAGACCGTGCAGGAAGGAGGATCAGCCCAGAATGCTTTATAATATGCGCCGCGATAATAATAACAAGTCAATCGGAACAAACCCGGTGCCCATAGTACAAAGAGCGCTGGCGAGAATCGAATCATACTGGGCCACCATGTCGGTTGCGGTCCAATCCAGCGATGCGGCGAAGGTCCAAAAAGCTCGGGAGAATAGAGTGGCGAAAGATAAGGGCCATACCAATAATTTTTTCCCTGCCAGGCCGCCCAGGTCACGTATACCACAAATAGGCTAAGAGCCAGGAAAACAAATAGGGGATATGCCCACCAGGCATCCTTTCGATAAGTGTTGCCGAATCGATATTTTGTTCCCGATAAATTTATTTCAGCCATAGAAATTGTTTAAAACAATTTGGATGAAATACAACGATTCATTTTTCAATGGAAAGTTACAGTCAGTAATCCTGCTTACCGAAGTTAATTTCAAAACGGCAATTGTACAAGAGAAAATAATTGTTGCCAGGTTTACACGGTGCTATGCACTCGTCAACGCAAAGGGAAGATAAATAGATTTATTTTCGTCTTGTAATGGCATCAATAGCAAATCAAAACCACGAATGAATAAAACGGACGAACTGCTATCTCAATTGTTTTCCTTACGCAATCAGTATGGAGAAAAAATAACGACAAGAAAATTGAATTTGCTGACGACGCTCAGCAATGAAAAACTCAAAACTAAAAAGGCGATACAATTGTGGTACGAGAACTTACTTTTCCTTCTTGCCTATCCCGATAACCGGTCTGTTTACCAGCTTGC
This sequence comes from Bacteroidota bacterium, assembly GCA_005883765.1. Lineage (GTDB taxonomy): Bacteria > Bacteroidota > Bacteroidia > Chitinophagales > Chitinophagaceae > VBAU01. The sequence continues at coordinate 9,217 of VBAQ01000065.1, read as the reverse complement.
TTCGCTGGCATTGGAACAGTTAGAAGGCTACATTCAATCGCATGAAAACATAAAAACAAGGCTATTTAATTCCGGCATTACCAACACAAGGCTTTGCGCCGCGTTTGGTTTTGAAATTGTAAAATGGCTTAGAAAAAAATATCCCAATGAAGTTTCGCTCAGCTCCTTTGAGGCTGATGAGGGAACGATCCAATCTATTCTGTCGGCGGTGATGCCAAAAGTAGAATCAGAAATATTGCAGGATGGCAACTCTGATTGGAAGTTATGGCTCAAGTTCAAAAAAGGGAAAGACATGCTGGACAAACTCATTGCTATTTTCGATGAGTCGGATATTCGTCCTGAGGTCAAGGATGAGCTTTGGTCAGCGATCGGGATCAATGTGGAAATTAATTTCTCTTCACATTTAAGCTTGCCTCCATCTTTAATTACTCCCTACTATCATCATTCTCTCGTCAGGAAGAAGTCAGTTCTGAAATCGAATGATATAAAAGCAACAAAGGTTGTTCTCACCGAAGGCCAAGCCGAGCGTGTCATAGAATGTGGAAGAATGATATTAGTACGTCATCTACGCGAAATCGATCCCATCAGTTTTACCGCTGTTCCGCTGATAACTTATTACCGATTGCCCCGTGGTCTCTCGATTGCGTTAATGGGTATGATCCCCGAGCGAAGACATCCCATCGATAGTTACATGGGATACGTGGTTTTCAAAAATGGACTGCCTGTCGCTTATGCGGGTTCATGGATCTTATTTGATAGCGGGCGCATCGGTCTCAATATTTTTCCCGCTTATCGCGGAGGTGAATCGCAATATATTTTTCAGCAGGTATTAAAACTGCACGGTACAGTTTACCATCTGAATCGCTTTACCGTCGATCCGTACCAGATCGGAAAAGACAACAGCGATGGCATCAAGTCAGGAGCTTTCTGGACCTACTATCATGCAGGGTTTCGTCCCATTCGGCAACAACAAAAACAAATATCGGAAACAGAAGCCTCGAAAATAAAATCGACGAAAGGCTATCGGACGCCGACCGCCATTTTGGAAAAACTGGCGGACTCACGAATGGAAATTGTGCTAAAAAAAACGGCGGTGACGTTTGATGCAACTGATATAAGCCTGGTTTATGCAAGAATATTAAAGGAACAATGGAATAATGACCGGAAATTGGCTGAAGGGGTCTTATTTACAAAACTGGTTAAGCTGCTGCAGATAAAAAATTACCAGGAAGAAAAGTTGAAATTCATTCTAAAGAATTGGTGCGTCCTTCTTCTCAGTCGCGAAGAGAAACTGAGAAGGAACAAGAAGTTAAATACGATGTTAAAAGATCTTTTTGAGATCAAGGCCCGTGGCGCCGAAGAAGATTACATATCCGGATTACAAAGAAACCCAGAACTGAAAAGACTGCTGGAGGAAATCGTGAAAGAAAATATTTGAAGAGGGAATAACTACTAAACGATACTTATGCGTCGCGTTATAACACTTGCTCTGGTGACAATTGTCGCACTGGTTTTGTACCTGCCGGTCCATGCACAAAGGGATTCGTCAGGATTTTTTTCTTCATTTGATAAAGTGAAGATCTGGTACGAAGTAAAAGGAAAGGGCAAACCAGTATTGTTGATCCACGGATTTACGGGCAAGGGTAGCGATTGGAAAACGAAACCTGTTTATGACAGTCTTGTTGCAAGCGGGTTCAAAGTGATCATTGCTGACCTAAGGGGCAATGGGTTGTCGGACAAACCACACGAATCGGAAGCATATGCTAATGATGCAGAGGCAAAAGATCTCATGGGGCTATTAAAATATCTTGGCATAAAAAAATACCAGGCAGTTGGATACTCTCGTGGCTCGATCATTTTGGCAAGATTGCTCGTGATGGATAAAAATATCACGAGGGCAGTGATGGGCGGAATGGGTGCAGATTTCACTAATCCAATGTGGCCTCGACGCATCGGGATTTATGAAGCTTTAATGTACGATACAGTAAAAGGATATGATGATTTCAGAAAACGCATCACGACGGCAGGTTTGGACAGGCTGGCACTAGCTTACCAACAGAAAGAACAACCCTCCACGTCTAAAGAAGCGTTAGGAAAAATCAAACAAAAGGTCTTGATTATCTGTGGCGACAAAGATGAAGATAACGGCAAAGCGCAGGATCTTCAGAAATTGATACCGCGTTCAATATTTGTAACTGTCCCCGGTAATCATGGCTCCGCCGCCGGCACGACAGAATTTGCAAACCAAACCTTAGCATTTTTAAAAAAGAAATAGAGGATGACATCCTGCCATTCTCATTAGCTCCAGAAGCATTCCATGGTGCGCAGGGTATTTTGTTTGGATGGAGGTTGTGATTCGTTCTACTGTTTAGGAACAATATGAGCAGCCACGTTTTGATACATTATTTTATCATTTTCCATGATGAACGTATCTGCACCAAGAGGGATACTTACAAAAGAAGAGTCCGCAGTCCAAGCGATATAGGCCATACTATCTCTTGTAATGACTTGCTTGATTTCAAGAGTACAACCCTTTGGTAGTATTTTAAAAGCCTCTTCAAAAAAAGAACGAATCGCGCTCAGGCCTTTCAAGGCTCCCTCGGCTGTCAATAATTCTGATACTTCTGTGAAATCTTTCATGATTTCATCCGTATCGGTTTCAATAAAAGCCGTCAGATGATGATTAAGGATTTCCTGCGTTTTTGTTTGTGTGATGGCTTCCATATTTTAAAGTTTTGGTGAAAGGAGGATAAGGAAGATACAACTAACAATTGCGATTTCAATACCCGCGGCACAGTATGGGCAAGCTCGGGATGGCTTGGTATGAGGTAAATAAATTTTATAACTTTAACTCTCCCCAACCTTTTCTGTATTCTCTTTTCACAAATTGATTGGCCGCTTCATAATTTGTTATTCGCATATTTTCGCCATCCCATTTATAAGCAACGTACCTGCCCGGAGTTTCAAAATCTTCCACCTCTCCATACACCGGGTCTTTTCTTTTTATTTTTTTACGAAGAGTGAAACTGCGCAATAATAAATTGCCCATTAAAACGGTTTCCGTTAGCGGGCCAGCATAGCCTTCAAAAGGAGAATCCACTTCGGCGTTTCCATAACCCGCAATACATGCGTCGATCCATTGCCACCAATGACCATCCATGTCACCTGCAATTCGCGGATATTTTTTCGGAACATTTACATCCTTATTCAACGAGAGTGGTAGCAATCGGGGATGACTTCCACCCCATCCGCAGGAAACTTTTCCCTTGGTTCCAATAAACAAACTCCCTCCCTCAAAATCGTTCTCTTCAGGTACATCGGCTAAGGCTTCATTCATGTTGACATCCGGATCGAGTTCATCCGGGCGATCAGGCACTATACCGCCATCCATCCAATATAATTTCAGATCACGTCCATCCTTCAATTTGAATTTATAACGAAGTATGCTCGATGGAGGAATGCTTTCGGGATAATCGGCTTCTTTAAAAATGCCCGAGTAAACCGTTGTTGCACTGCAACTGACTTCGGTAGGATAACCCAGTTGCAATAATTTGAACGATGGGCCAATGATATGACAGGCCATGTCGCCGAGGGCTCCTGTGCCAAAGCGCCACCAACCCCGCCAGTTGAATGGAACCAGGTTATCAATGTAATCAGTGTATTGCGCTGTACCCAACCAAAGGTCCCATTTCAGTTCTTTTGGAACAGGTGGATGTTCTTTGGGCCATGGTATCCCCTGTGGCCAGACCGGGCGATTGGTCCAGTTGTATACGGTATGTATATCACCAATCAATCCTGCTTCGAACCATTCTCTCATTGTGCGCATGCCTTCGCATGATGCACCCTGGTCGCCCATCTGCGTCACCACTCTATACTTTCCGGCAGCCTGCGTGAGAATGCGTGCCTCGAAAATATCGTGCGTCAATGGTTTTTGAAGATATAAATGTTTGCGGAGTTGCATTGCACTCAATCCGACAATGGCGTGGTTGTGATCGGGTATAGCAACCGATACAGCATCAAAATTTTTATGTTCCTTTTCAAACATTTGGCGCCAGTCGTAATAAAATCCTGCTTTTGGAAATTCTTTGCGGCGGGGCGCGGCCATGCGATCGTCAACGTCGCAGAGAAATGCAATGACTGCATTTTTTTTGGGAGTGTTGGCATAATGATGGATATCATTTTCGCCCTCTCCACCGCAGCCGACGGCAGCGATATAAAGTTTGTCACTGGGAGCCACGAAGCCCTTGCCCAATACATGCCTCGGTACAATATAAAATCCGGCGGTTGCCAGGGCTGTATTTTTAATAAACTCGCTCCGGGTAATTTTTTTTCCAGAAGTTGCATTTACATCTTTTTCCATGACAGCATAATTAAGTGTGAGCTATTTTTAGCAAATCCGAATATTGAATTTCGGATTTCGTCCCGATAGCTATCGGGATCGGATTTGGTAATTAGAGCGAGCCTTCGCCTCACAGCTTCCTGATCTTGATATTCCTGTACCACAATTTTCCCGTCTCCGTACCCTGAAAAGAAATATGCCCCTTGCGAAAAGTTCCAAAGCCAGGCCACTGGATGAACTTACTGTTCTTGATCATGTCACGCCAGTGATCATCCCACATATCCGTTTCAACAATCTTATGCCCGTTTTGAATGAAGATAAGATGTCCTTTGTTTGAAATTATTTCATATTTATTCCATTGAGGCGCCGCATTCACCCATTCGGTATCGGAAGGAATGAGATCATACAGATCGCCAGCCCTGCATTTTAATATTCGGCCATCATCATTGCAGGCGAGGTCAGCTATCTGCATTTCAGGCCCCGATTCGTAAGTGTCTTTGAATTCCGAAGACTCATGCACATAAAACATCACGCCGCTGTTGGCGCATGGCTCCATTTTCCATTCCACCTTAAAATCAAAATTTTCAAATTCGTCGTCCGTCACCAGGTCGGCAAAATCGGCGTAAACGCTCTTGCTATTTTTATTCAGAAATATAGTTCCGTTTTGAACCTGCCAGGCCTTGCCTGGTTTCTTTTCCAGATACGAATGCCAGCCTTGCAGATCCTTTCCATTAAAAAGTAGCTGCCAGCCTTCTTGTTTCTCCTTTGCCATAAGGGCATTTTGTTGTGCAACAATGTGGAGACTAAAGAAGCAAACAATAACAATAATAGATGGAGATATAATTTTTTTATTCATACGGCGATCATTTGTTCAATATAGTTGGGGAATCTTGGGAGAACTAAGTTAACGATCTGGCCGGTGATAAAAATAAAATGATGCATCATTTTAAAAAGCTTTCTTTTAACTTGTGTCTCTAATTTTTACTTGCCATTGTCGAAACCATGAAACGCAGTTACTATATCGTAGCACTCATCATGCTTACGTTCTTTGTCATTTCTTTTGTTACAAACGTCATTGGCCCGCTTGTGCCTGATATGATCAGCGGGTTCAATCTCAGCCTGACGCTGGTGGCTCTGTTGCCTTTTGCATTTTTCATCGCCTACGGTGTGATGTCAATTCCTTCAGGCATGCTCATTGAAAAATACAATGAGAAAAAGATGATGGTGGTTTCCTTCGTCATCGCTTTTGTGGGCTCCTTACTGTTGGCCCTGTTCCCTAATTATCTCACCGCAGTGTTGTCTCTTTTTATAATCGGCTGCGGCTTCGCCATGGTCCAGGTTGTCATCAATCCCTTGTTACGAACGGCGGGTGGCGAAGAGCACTATGCATTCAATTCTGTGCTGGCGCAATTGATATTTGGCGGCGCGTCATTTTTAAGCCCGTTGGTGTATTCGTATATCGTCTTGAATTTGAAAGACACCGGTAACAGATCGCTGGCCATTTTTCGTTCAGTTGTTCCATCAAACTTGCCCTGGATCTCCCTGTATTGGTTGTTCGCGGTTATTTCAATTTTAATGATTATTGTGATCGCTGTTTCCAGGTTTCCAAAAGTTGAATTAACGGGTGAAGAGAAAGCCGGGCCTATCGAAACGCATATCATGCTTTTCAAAAAACGCGTGGTGATCTTATTTTTTATTGCCATGATCTGCTATGTGGGTACTGAGCAGGGAACTGCTAACTGGATGTCGCAGTTTTTATCTACGTATCATGGTTATGATCCTCAGACCACAGGTGCGAAGGCCGTTGCTTACTTCTGGGGCCTTATGACCGCAGGCGGCGTTCTGGGTTTACTTTTATTGAAGATAATGGACAGCAGAAAAGTTTTGATCATCTTTACGGTCCTTGCTCTCATATTTTTAAGTGTGGCACTCTTTGGTTCGGCAAAAATTTCACTGATAGCATTTCCCTGGATCGGATTTTTTGCCTCGGTAATGTATCCTATTATTTTTTCGCTGGCTCTGAATTCGGTCAATGAACACCATGGTTCCTTCTCGGGAATTATCGTAACGGGCATCATTGGCGGCGCCATTGTTCCCCTCATTATTGGATGGCTGGGTGATCACCTGGGATTGCGGAATGGGATGCTCTTTCTTTATTTGACAATGGGCTACATTCTCAGCGTCGGCTTTTGGGCCAAACCCATTATCACAAACAAAACAATTAAACTGTTTAGCAAAAAAGAAATGGCCTGATTAAACCTCGCTTTATGAAAAAACTTTTTTTCTTCTTGTTGGTTACCATAGTTGCCCAACAGTTGTTTAGCCAGGAAAGGTCGGAGAGTTTTCGAATGCTCCTTCATGACGATTGGAGAATGCAATCGTCACTCACAGACAAGGCAACTGGCGCACAAGTATCCCAGAGTGATTTTTCCGCACAGAACTGGTATAAGATAACCGTGCCCTCAACAATTATTGCCGGTTTACTTGCGAACAACGAGTATCATTTTGATCCTTTCTACGCGAAAAATTTTGAAAAGCTTGCAGACAACAGGTTGGATCACACCTGGTGGTTCAGAAAAGAATTTGAACTGCCTGCTTCGGAGAAGAATAAAAATGTTATCCTGAAATTGCATGGTATCAATTACAAGGCAAACCTTTGGCTGAATGGGGTCTTGATTGCAGACTCCACATACATCAAAGGCCCTTTCCGGATTATTGATCTCGATGTGACAAGGCAGATAAAATATGAGGGGAAAAACGTTTTGGCGATTGAAATACTCCGGCCTTTTGATCCAAACAAAAGAGATGGAGACCTCGCCATTGATTATGCGGACTGGATCCATTACCCACCGGATTACAACGGTGGCATTGTAAACGATGTGGAGATAAAAACCTACGACCAGGTTGGTGTTAGATATCCGCTTGTGACAACAAAATTTGATCTGCGGTCTCTGGAGGTTGCCCATCTACAGGTAGATGCTGAAGTGATCAACTATACTGATAAAGAAAAAGATGCCGTGGTGAAAGGAAAGATCAACGGCGATATTCAATTTGAGCAAAAGATCCGCCTGGCTCCTAAGGAGAAAAAGCAAGTGAGTTTTGCTCCTGCTAAGTTTCCCCAACTTAATGTCAGGAATCCTCGTATTTGGTGGCCATGGCAGTACGGTAAGCCGCAGTTGAGCAGGATTGAAATTTCTTCGGTAGTAGACGGCAAAGTGAGTAACACGATCTCAGAAAATTTTGGCATTCGTGAGATCACGTCAAAATTCATTAACAATGCGTCAAGAGAATTTATCATCAATGGCAAACCTATTATGCTTCGCGGTGCAGCCTGGTCGCCGGATATTTTCCAAAGGCATTCAAAAAAAAGGGAGGAGCAGGAAATAAAATTGGTTCGGGACATGAACATGAATATTGTTCGCTCCGAGGGTAAATTGGAAGATGACGGCTTTTACGATCTCTGTGATGAGTATGGTTTGCTTGTGATGACGGGATGGATGTGCTGTGGTGCCTGGCAATATCCCGAGAACTGGAATGGTGCGGAAAGAAAAGTAGCGATGGCGTCAGATAGCAGCGTGATGTATTGGCTAAGAAACAAAGCTTGCGTCATGGTCTGGCTTAACGGCAGCGACATGCCCCCGAGAGATTCCACTGTTGAAAAAGATTACCTCTCCATAGAAAGTTATTTAAAATGGCCCAATCCTCTTATTAGTACAGCCGACGCGAGTAAATCCAAAGTATCGGGGTATAGCGGTGTAAAAATGAACGGACCTTACGATTGGGTGCCTCCTGCTTATTGGGAAAACGATCCGGATAAATATGGCGGCGCATGGAGCTTCGCTACGGAGATATCTCCCGGTCCCTCCATTCCCCCTTATGAGAGCCTTATCAAATTCATTCCTAAGGATTCTTTCTGGTACACTAACGGCACGTGGCTTTATCATTGCGGCACCATGCAATTTGGCAATACAAAAATTTTTGACACTGCGTTGAATGAACGTTATGGCAAATCTTCTTCAATTAAGGAATATATAGCAAAGGCACAACTGCAAAACTATGAAGGGCACCGCGCCATGATGGAAGGATATGGCTTGAATAAATACAACACGGCAACAGGCGTGGTACAATGGATGCTTTGCAATCCATGGCCGAGTTTGATCTGGCATACGTATGATTATTACTTGTACCCTGCCGGTACTTATTTTGGAATGAAGAAATCCATGGAACCGCTCCACGTAATGTACTCATACAAATCCAATGAGGTTGACATCATAAATTCTTTGCTTGAAAAATTTTCTGATCTCACTGTTAGAGCTGAAGTATATAATCTTGACGGCTCATTAAAATATTCAAACGAGATAAAAACTGAAGTAGGTGAGGATGGCACAAAGAAATGTTTTGTCATTCCATCCATTGCGGGTCTGTCGCCAGTTTATTTTTTGCGACTCAGCCTGAAAGATTCAAAACAGAATACGAAAAGCATTAATTGGTATTGGTTGTCTTCCAGACCTGATCAATTGGATTGGAAAAAATCCAAGTGGTATTATACGCCGCAGTCTGATTTCACTGATTTCAAGGCTCTGAAAAATATGCCGGCAACAACGCTCGAGGTAAATTATACTACGACTAAAAAGGACAATGAGACGGCGCACACAATCACCCTTACCAATACAGGTAAGGCCGTGGCATTTTTTGTTCATGTGCGGGTATTAAAAGAAAAAAATGCCGATGATATTTTGCCTGTTATTTTTTCTGATAATTATATTTCGCTTGCGCCCGGTGAAAAAAGGACAATTGAATGCAACTATGAAAATAAGGATGCCGGCAGCGGCACACCGTATATTTTAACTACGGCATGGAATCTCAGCGTTGCTAACA